>CALLNA010000168.1 GCA_938005655.1 uncultured Novosphingobium sp. | reverse complement strand
CGGCGGCGTTGACATCCACCGCGACGACGGCGAACCACATAACCCATATGGTTCACTTTGTCAAGCGGAATCTTGCGCCCCGCTTGACCTGCCTCAGCTTACCGGACGGCTCGAACCGAAGAACAGCGCCTGGCTGATCGCGGCGCGGACCGAGGCTTCCTGGAAGGGCTTGGTCACGAGATAGGTCGGCTCGGGGCGGTCGCCGGTGAGGAGGCGTTCGGGGAAGGCGGTGATGAAGATCACCGGCAGGTCGCCCACGGCGAGGATGTCGTCGACCGCGTCGAGGCCCGAGCTGCCGTCGGCAAGCTGGATGTCGGCCAGGACCAGGCCGGGGCGCTGCTCGGCGATGACCTGCTGCGCCTGGGTCCGGGTCGCCGCCGTGCCGACCACCTCGTGGCCGAGCGAGCGGACGATGTCCTCGAGCTGCATCGAGATCAGCGGCTCGTCCTCGATGATCAGCACGCCGGTCGCCGAATCGCGCTCGATCTCGCGGATCGCCTCGCTGGCCAGCTCGGCCACCTCGTCGGGCGAGACGCCCATGATCTCGGCGGCTTCCTCCAGCGAGAACTCCTCGATCGTGGTCAGCAGCAGGGCCTGGCGGTTCGGCGGGGTGACGTGGGACAGGCGCTCCTGCGCGGCGGCCTCGTGGACCCCCGCGGGCTCGGGGCCGCCGGCCACTTCGAGGCAGGCGCTCGACCACAGCGTGGTGAAGGCGCGGAACAGGGGGACGCGGCCGCCGGCCAGCGAGGCGCGCAGCTCATCGTCGGCGAGCGCGGCTTCGAGCGTGGCGCGGACGAAGGCGTCGCCGCTGGACTGGGAGCCGGTGAGAGCGCGGGCGTAGCGGCGCAGGTAAGGCAGATTGGCGGTGATCTGGTCGCCGAGTGGCATTTATACCCCTTCCCTTATCGAGCGTGACGCCAAGGCCAACGTGCGGGGCGCGTTCCGGTTCCCCGAAGCGTGGGTTCTGCAATCGTCGGCGCACCTGTCGGTGCAGCGGGCGGGCCACGGTTGGCTGGCCGGATCGGCCGGCGCGCCGAGTCCGGCCTTCCGCACCCCAGTCATACGCCTGTCGCGAGCCCGCGGGAACCCGAAAAGCGCCCGGCCGGCCCGCCGCCTCGCCCATCCGAAGGCAGCGCGCGCATATTCTTGAAAAAATCTTGCGGGCGCGGGAACCAAGCCCCGGGCGGGGCATTTAGCCCATGTCACCGCCGAGACCCCCCCTCCCGTCCAAGCGGCTGGTGATACGATCCCGGAAGGCCCCTGCCTCAGCGAGGCGGGGGCCTTTTTTTGATTATGCCGTTTGCAATCCGATCGAGCGGACGTTCCCACCGTTCGTCACCCCGGACTTGATCCGGGGTCCCGCTCCCTTTTTCGGCGTCGCAAGAAGAAGCGGGGCCCCGGATCAAGTCCGGGGCGACGGGGGCGTGATGGCCTGCCGGGCGGGACGGCGGGCGGCGCTCAGGCCGCCAGGTCGAGGCCCTTGCCGTGGATCAGCCGCGCGGCGGTTTCCTCCCAGGGGGCGAAGCCCCACAGCCCGGGTTCCTCGGGCGAGACCGCCTGGTCGCCGCCGAGGTCGCCGCGCAGGACGACCACCTCGGGCTCGATCAGCGCGCGCTCGCGGGCGTCGTAGAAGGCCAGGGCGCGGGGCAGGGCGCTGCGGCGGCCCTTTTCGAGGATCACCCCCAGGCGGTTGCTCCGCAGCCGCACCAGCATCCCCGCCGGGAACAGGCCGATCGCCTGCATGAAGGTGAACAGCAGCTTGCGGTCGAAGTGGCCTTCCCAGCTCCACATCCGCCCGATTGCCTGCTGCGGCTCCCACGCCTCCTTGTAGGCGCGGGTCGAGGTCACGGCGTCATAGACGTCGCAGACCGCGCCGAGCCGCGCGGCGAGGGTGATCGATTCCGGCGGCAGACCGAAGGGATAGCCGGTGCCGTCCATCTTCTCGTGGTGGTGGCGGCAGACGTCGAGCGCGGCCTCGCCGATGCCGTCGGCCTGCATCAGCAGCTTGTAGCCGTGCTCGGGATGGTCGCGGACCAGCTCGAACTCGTCCTCGGTCAGCCGGCCCTCCTTGTTGAGGATGATCTCGGGAATGCCCATCTTGCCGATGTCGTGGAGCAGGCCGGCGAGGCCCAGCTCGCGCACCTCGCGCTCGTCCAGCTCCATGTGCCGGGCGACGCAGACCATCAGCGCGCAGACCGCGACCGAGTGGAGGTAGGTGTATTCGTCCTTGTTCTTGAGCTGGACGACGCCGAGCAGGGTGCGCGGGCTGAAGGCGATCGCGGCGGAGATCTCGTCGACCACGGCGACGACCTCGGCCAGCCGCACCGCCTGGCCGAGCCGCGCCCCGTCGAAGACGTAGCGCACGACCTTCTTCGAGCGCGAGACCACCGCCGCGGCGCGGCGCCGGTTCTCGACGCGCGGGTCCTCGGGCTGCTCGCCCGCGGGGACGCGTGGCGCGGGACGGGGGAGCGGGCGGCGGACAGGCTCGGCCGCCGGCTCGCGCCTGGTCTCGATCGGCGCGGCCGGTTCGAGGGCCGCGCCCTTGCTCTCGTCGATCACCACCCAGGGCACGCCCGACTGGCGGACGTGGGCGACGTCCTCGGGCGTCGCCAGCAGGAACCGCGCGCGCCAGAACGGATGCTTGAGCCACGAGCCGCCGAAGCTCTGGACGTACATGCCCCGGCGGACCTGCTCGCAGGAAATCCGCCGCAGCATCAGCAGGCGCCTCCGCGGCCGGGGATGATCGGGGCGGGAGCCATGGCGGATCGTTCGAATCGGGACCCTAGCCGATGCCGCCGATTTCTCCGTGAAACTACGTGTATGTATTTACGCTTAGTTGCCTGGGCCGCTCAGAGCGGTTTGGAATAGATCACGTATTCCTTGTTGACCCGGCTGTCGATCGCCTCGGCGATCGCGTTCATCCCCTGGTTGTCGTCGAGGATCCAGCCGATCTCGCCGCGCTTGCCGCCGTAGCGGGAGACCGAGGCGCGGCGGATGTACTCGATCATCATGAAGGCGAGCTGGCTGGCGAGGCGCGAGGCCTGGAGCGGCTTGCGCACCCCCATCAGCGGCACCCGCATGTCGGCGGGATAGGGGCGGCGGAGCCACAGTGCGAGCTTGATCCAGCCGAGGGGGGAGGGCTTGCCGCGCTTGCCGTTGACCGCCTTCTGGACCCGGTTGAGGTCGGGCAGGGTCATCATGAAAGCGACCGGCTCGCCATCGTACTCGGCGATGCGGATCAGGTCGGGCTTGACCAGCGGCTTCAGCTCCTTGGCGGTATAGGCGATCTCGGCCGGGGTGAAGGGGACGAAGCCCCAGTTGTCCGACCAGGCGTCGTTGAGGATGTCGCAGATGATCGCGACGTCGCGGTCGAACTGCTTGAGCTCGACCTCGCGTATCCGGATGCGCGCGTTCTTCTCGCCCGAGGCCACGATGCGCTGGATCAGCGGCGGGAAGTCCTTCGTGATGTCCAGCTCGTAGGTGTAGAGCGACTTCGCCGGGGCATAGCCGCGCCCTTCGATCCAGGGCCGGTAGCGCGGGGAGTTGTGGCCCATCATCACCATCGGCGCGCTGTCGCCGCCGCGCACCAGCAGGCCCGGCTGCTCCCACACCGAGAGGGTCATCGGCGCGAGGACGCGGGTCATGCCCTGGCCGCGCAGCCATTGCTCGGCGGTCTCGATCAGGGCGGCGGCGACGGCCTCGTCCCTTGTCTCCAGCGCCCCCCAGTTGCCGGTGCCGGGGCCCATGCCCTGCTCGGGCGGCTGGGCCAGGGCCAGCTCGTCGATATGGGCCGAGATGCGCCCGACCACCGCGCCGCCGCGCCGGGCGAGGAAGAGCTGGCAGCGCGCGTGCTCGAAGAACGGATTCTTGCCGGGGGTGAACTTCGCCAGCTCGTTGCCGCGCAGCTCGGGCACGTAATTGGGGTCGTCCGCGTTGATCGCATAGCCGAAGTCGACGAAGGCCTCCCGCTCGGCCTGGTTCGAGACGGGGGTGATGACTAGTTCGGCTTGGGCCACGATCTCGCCTTTGTTTTGGATCAAGGAGACTTGCCGCCGGTGACTGCGTATGGTCCCGGCACCTGTCAAGCCGTACCCACTGGATCGATTGCATGATTGCCCAGGATACTCTCGCCCCTCCCGCGCAGCCTCCTGCCGGCCCCCCTGCCGCGGCGCCCGCGGCCGTCGGCGCTGCGCTGGCGCGGACGGCGGACGACAAGGAGATGCTGCGCGCCGCGGTCGAGCTGACGCGGGACCTCCAGGCGGCGCGGGCCGACATCTACTGGGTCGACCTGCTGGTCTCGGCCGGGATCGGCTACGGCGCGCTCGCCGCCGCGATCCTGGTCAAGGGGACGCTGCCCGCCGTATTGTTCGGCCTGGTCGCGGCCCTGGCGCTCTACCGCGCGCTGCTGTTCATCCACGAGCTGACCCATATCCACCGCGACGCCCTGCCGGGCTTCCGCTTCGCCTGGAACCTGCTGGTCGGGATTCCCGTGCTCATGCCCTCGCTGATGTACGAGAACGTCCATACCCTGCACCACGCGCGGACGCGCTACGGCACGGCGGACGATCCCGAATACCTGCCGCTGGCGCTGATGAAGCCGTGGACCCTGCCGCTGTTCGTCGTGACCGCGCTGCTGCTGCCCTCGGCGCTGCTGGTGCGCTCGGCCCTGCTGGTGCCGCTCGGCGTGGTGATCCCGCCGCTGCGCCGGCTGGTGTGGGAGCGCGCCTCGGCCCTGTCGATCAACCCCGAGTTCCGCCGCGCGCCCGCCGAAGGGGTCTTCGCCCGGATGGTGTTCTGGCAGGAGCTGGGCTGCTCGCTCTGGGCGCTGTTCCTGCTGGCCGCGTCCTTCGCCTGGGGCTGGCGGCCGCTGCTGATCGGCCTGGCGGTGGTCTCCTTCGCCGCCCTGCTCAACCAGGTCCGCACCCTCGTCGCCCACCTCTGGGAGAACGAGGGCGAGGCGATGACCGTGACCGGCCAGTTCCTCGATTCGGTCAACGTCCCGCGCGGGCCCTTCGCGCCGCTCTGGGCGCCGGTCGGCCTGCGCTATCACGCGCTGCATCACCTGCTGCCCTCGATGCCCTATCACTCGCTCGCCGAGGCGCACCGGCGGCTCTCCGCCCACCTCGGCGCGACGACCTACGACCGGGCGAGCTATCCCGGCCTCGCGCCGCTGGTCGGCAAGCTGGTGCGCAGCACGATGAAGCTGGGCTAGGGTCTCTGGATACCCCATGCCTCGTCGCAGAAGCGGCGGCATTCGGCGATCAGCTCGTGGTCCTCGGGCGCGCTGCCCATGAAGCCGCCGTGCGGCCCGGCCTCGGTCACGTGCAGCTCGGCGCGCACGCCGGCGCGGCGCAGGGCGCGGTGCATCCGCACCGTGTCGGACAGCAGGAGGTCGCGGGTGCCCGAGGAGAGCAGGGTGGGCGGCCAGCCCTTGGCGAAGTCGCCGAGCACGGGCGAGAGATAGGGCGACAGCGGATCGCCTTGGCCGAGATAGAGCGAAAGCACGTCCTCTCCGCCGGCCAGCGTCACGTCGAGGTGGCGGTTGGTCACGCGGGTATCGCCCGCGCCGGTCATGTCGGTGACGGGCGTCAGCAGGAGCAGCGCGGCGGGCAGCGGCAGGCCCTCGTCGCGGGCGCGCAGCAGCATGGCGGCAGCGAGGTTCCCGCCGGCCGAAGCCCCGGCGACGACGAGCTTTTCGGGCGCGCGCAGGCCCAGCACGTGGCGATAGGCAGCCATGCAGTCGTCGAGCGCGGCGGGATGGGGATGGGCCGGGGCGAGCCGGTAGTCGACCGCCCAGACCTCCACCACCTGCTCCATCGCGCGGAGCTGGGCGAGCACCCGGCACATCTCCCCGCCGCCGGAGATGAAGCCGCCGCCGTGCACGTCGAGATAGGCGAGGCTCGCGCGCGCCGCGTCGCGCCCGGCCGGGACGATGCGGTAGAGCTTGGCGTCCTCGCCGAGGTCGATCGTCTCGACCTCGCCCCGGAAGCCTTCCGCCCGCCGCCGCAGCGATTGCAGCGCGGCCTCGGCGCTGGCGGCGAGACCTCCGCCGTCGGGCTCCTCGGCCCGCTCCGCGAGGCGGCGCGTGGCGAAGGCGAGGAAGGCCTGGGCCTGCGGGCTGATCGTGCTCGGGATCGGCACCGTCTGGGCCGGAATATCGAGCACGGGTGCGGCTTCGGCCATGGCTATTCTCTCCTTGAGGGCCGCTATTCCTCGGTCTGGACCAGCACCGTCTCGCCGATCAGCAGGAACAGCAGGAACGGCGCCCAGGCCGCGATCATCGGCGGATAGCCGCCGAAGTTGCCCATCGCCAGCGCGGCGTTGTCGACGACGAAATAGGCGAAGCCCAGCGCCATGCCGATCACCGCGCGGATCAGGAGCTGGCCCGAGCGGGCGAGGCCGAAGGCGGCCACCGCGCCGAGCAGCGGCATCAGCGCGGCCGAGAGCGGCCCGGAGATCTTGTGCCACCACTTGCCTTCCAGCTCGCTGGTGCGCCGCCCGTTGGCCTTCAGCGCCGAGATCGAGTGCGCCAGCTCGACGATGTTCTGCCCGTCGGGATCGACCGAGCTGATCGCGACCTGCTCCGGCGTCACGCCCTGGGCGACGACCAGCGGGGCGAGGTCGCGGCGCTGGAGCGTCTGGACGTCGAAGCTGGTCGGGGCGTCGAGCCGCCAGCCGGGCGCGGCGAAGACGGCGTGGGGGCTCTTCACCTCCTCCTGGATCGCGCCGACGGAGTCGCGGCGATACCAGGTGACGCCCTCCATCCGCATCGCCGCGCCGCTGCCGGAGACCGTGGCGGCGGTCAGCACGTTCGGCCCGTCGCGCAGATAGACGTTGGTGCGGTCGCCCGAGTTCGCCGGGACCTTGCCGTAGTCGACCGCCTGCCAGGCCTTGAGCGTGGCCGAGGCGCGGGCGACGACCCGCTCGTTGAAGACGAAGCTCAGCCCGGAGATGACGAGCGCCGCCAGCAGCAGCGGGGCCAGCACCTGATGGGCCGAGAGCCCGGCCGCCTTCATCGCGATGACCTCGCTGTTCTGGTTCAGCGTGGCGAGGGTCAGGATCGTCGCGAGCAGGGCCGAATAGGGCAGGAACCGCGCGACGAGCTGCGGCACGCGTAGCGAGACGTAAGTCCAGAGCTGGGCCTCGCCGTTGCCGGCCTGGCTCAGGATCTTGCCGCTCTCGCCCAGCAGGTCGAGCATCTGGAGGACCAGGACGAGCATCAGCAGGACGCCGAGCATCCGGACCACGAACAGCCGCGCGATGTAGAGCGCCAGCGTCTTCGAGGGGAAGAAGTCGAGGATCATGCCGCCACCAGGCTCTTGTCGCGCCGCCGGATCAGCGCCTTGACGCGCTTGCCGACGACCGCGGCGACGCGTTCCAGCGCGCCGATCGCCTGGCCGCCGGGGACATAGGCGACGCGCCAGTACATCCACAGGATCAGTGCGGCGAAGACCACGAAGGGCCCCCACAGCGCCAGCACCGGGTCGACCCGGCCGAGCGAGGCGACCGACTGCCCGTATTCGTTGACCTTGTGATAGGCGACGACCATCACGATCGAGACGAAGACGCCGAGCGCCGAGGTCGAGCGCTTGGGCGGGATCGCCAGGGCGACGGCGAGCAAGGGCAGCAGCAGCATCATCACCACCTCGACCAGGCGGTAGTTGAAGTTGGCCTTGGTCTCGTTGCGCAGCTTCTCGGGCGTGGCGTCGTTCCAGCCGATCTGGAGGAGCTGGGGCAGCAGGTACTCGCGCTCGT
Organism: uncultured Novosphingobium sp.; assembly: GCA_938005655.1. Lineage (GTDB taxonomy): Bacteria > Pseudomonadota > Alphaproteobacteria > Sphingomonadales > Sphingomonadaceae > Novosphingobium. The sequence goes on along the minus strand of CALLNA010000168.1, from coordinate 3,312 downwards.
TGCCGCCGCGCTGGCGGAACTTCTCGATGCCGGGCAGGTCGATCGGCAGGTCGTGCTGCGAGAACGAGAGGACGCGCGGCGTCACCCGCGGCGCGTCCTGGACGATCTGGCCGTCGGTCAGGCGCAGGACGATCGTGTCGGGATGCTCCTTGAGCGCGAGGAACCGTCCCTCGCGCGCCGAGACCGAGAGGACCTGGCCCTTGCCGTCGGCGACGCGGACGAAGATGCCCATCAGCTTGCGCCCATCATCCTCGCTGCTCTCGATGCGCAGCGCCATGCGGTCCTTGAGCGTGGTGAACTCCCCGACCTTGATCGAGGCGCCGAGCGCGCCCGAGCGCAGCTCGAACTGGAGCTGCTCGTAGTAGTAGCGCGAGAGCGGCTGGAGATAGCCGACGATCAGCAGGTTGAGCAGCATCAGCGCCACCGCGATCATGTAGGGCACCCGCAGCAGCCGGGTATAGGACAGGCCGACCGCGCGCATCACGTCGAGCTCGCTGGAGGTCGCGAGCTTGCGGAAGGCGAGGAGGATGCCGAGCATCATGCCGAGCGGGATCGCCAGGCTCGCATATTCGGGCAGGAGGTTGGCCAGCATCTGGAACACGACGCGCACCGGCCCGCCCTCGCTCGCGACGAAGTCGAACAGCTTGAGCATCTTGTCGAGGATCAGCAGCGAGGCCGCGATCACGAACACGCCGAACATCGGGCCGATAACCAGCCGGAACACGTAGCGGTCGATGGCGGTGAGGAACTTCAAGCGGGGTGAGCCTGACCTGATCTTTGGGCCCGCGGACGGGGCGGCGGATGCGCACTATCCGCAGGTTGCTCCGCTGGGCAAGCCCAAAGCGCCGGACGGCACGGGCGTCACGGCCGAAGCAGGGGCCAAAGGACCATCAGCAGGCCGATCAGGCTGATCAGGAAGATCACCGTGCGCAGGCCCTTGATCCCGGCCCAATAGACCGGAAGATACACCACCCGCGCCGCCAGCCAGATCCAGGCGCCGGCCGTGGTCGCCGCACTGGTCCGCCCGGCCAGCACGACGCCGAGCAGGGCCGCGATCGCGATCGGGAAAGTTTCCAGCAGGTTGTCCTGCGCCCGCTTGACCCGCGCCGCGCGCGGCTCGAGCAGCGGCATCGGCGCATCGCGCGGACCGATGTTCCAGTCCGCGCCGTACTGCCGGGTCTTGAGATGCCCGGCGAGGAAGATGTTGACGAGGAGCAGCACCGTGCCCCAGGCGAGAACGAGAATTTCCGGATGCATCGGCCGATCTCCCACAGTGGCGGAAGCAGGCTAGGCGCGCATCCGGGCGGTGGCCAGGTCCGGCAGGGAACTCAGGCCTTCTCCAGCGTGCATTGCAGCGGGTGCTGGTTCTGGCGGGCGAAGTCCATCACCTGGTTCACCTTGGTCTCGGCGATCTCGTAGGGGAAGATGCCGCAGACGCCGACGCCCTTCTGGTGGACGTGGAGCATGACGCGGGTCGCCTGCTCCAGGTCCATGTTGAAGAAGCGCTTCAGGGCCATGACGACGAACTCCATCGGCGTGTAATCGTCGTTGAGCATCAGCACCTTGAACTGGCTGGGCTTCTTCGGCTTGGCGCGGGTCTTGGTGGCGGTGCCGACCTGGTCCTGGCCGCCGCCGTGGCCGTCCTCGTCATCGGCGGCGCGCGCCGGCACGGCGCGCAGGGGCGCGATACGCACGGCGGCTGGACGGATCAGGGCGGGATGGCGGGTCATCATGGCAGAATATCGTATCACGGGGGCGCAGGACAAGGCCTGTCGGGCGCGGCCTTATCACAGGTCGGCGGTTACCGAAAAGCGAACGGGCCGGGTGCGCTGATGCACCCGGCCCGCTGCTGGGACGTTCCGGCCGAGGAGAGGCGCGGCGGAACGTCGCGTGACGTCAGGCGTCAGGCGGCCTTCTTGAGCTTCTCGACCGCGAGGTTGACGCGGGCCGAGATCGGCGCGGCAGCCTCGTTGGCGAGCTTCAGGACGGCTTCGCTGTTCTTCGAGGTGGTCGAGACCGCCGTGTCGAAGTTGCGGCGCAGGAATTCGACCTGGAGCTTGAAGAAGTCGGCCGGCGACTTGACCGTGGCGAGCTCCTTAACCTCGGCGGTCAGAATCTCGATGGCGTTCTTGCCGTCCTCGACGAAGGTCTTGCCGAGCGACTGGAAGCCGGTGGCGAGGATCTTGCCCGAGGCGACGACGGCCTCGACGTTGCCCTTCGAGAACTCGTTGTACTCGGTGAAGGTCGCCGCGCCCTTGTCGAAGGCTTCCTTGGCCTTGACCTGGGCTTCGGTGACGGCGCTCTTGATCTTGGTGGTGAACTCGGCGGTGTCCATGGTCTTGTCCTTCAACTGCTGAAACAGGGTTTTCTGAGCGACAGTCTTGGGTGCTGCCGCCTTGGGCGTGGTACGGGCCTTCGGCTTGGTCTTGGCGGACTGGGCCTTGGCAGGCTGGGCCTTGGGCTTGGCGATCCGCTTGGCGCGGACGGGCTTCTTCGCGACGGCCGGCTTCGCCGTGGCGCGGCGGGCCGGAGCGGCCTTGGCGACAGGGGCGGAGACGACAGGAGCGGGAGCGGCTGGCGCCTTGGGCGCTTCCGCGACTGGCGCCGGAGCTTCGGCCTTCGCCTTGACGGCGCGCTTGGCCTTGGAGGGGAACTCGACTTCGGGAGCCGCTTCGACGGCGGCCGGAGCCGGCGTCTTGGCCGTCACCGTCTCGGCAGCGGCGGCATAGGCTTTCTCGGCGGCGGCGTCCGCTTCGATCTCGGTCTTCTCGGGCATAGGTAAGGGACCCTTGCGCTACCGGCTGCCCGAGCGGGACTCGGCGGACCGGCTTATGTTGCACTGCACAAATATATATCGCACCGGCGTTGGTCAAGCGATTTTTGTGCAGTGCAACATAGGCGTCGCATTGCGGCCGTCAGCGCATCCGCACATAGCGCCCCGGCGCGTCCTCGATCACCTTGTCGCCCTTGCCGCCGGGCACGCGCTTGCCCTTGGCGGGCACCTCCTTGCCGTCCTGCTCGCGCAGCCAGGCGAGCCAGTAGGGCCACCAGCTTCCGGGATGCTCCTCGGCCCCGGCGACGAACTCCGCCAGGCTCGCCGCGGGGGCGTCGTTGGTCCAGTACTGGTACTTGTTCGCGCGCGGCGGGTTGACCACCCCGGCGATGTGGCCCGAGCCGGCGAGCATGAACCGGGTCGGTCCCCTGAAATGTTCGGTCGTGCGCCAGACGCTCTCGGGCGGGGCGATGTGGTCCTCGCGGCCGGCCTGGATGAAGCTCGGCGTCTCGACGCGGGTGAGGTCGATCGGCGTCTCG
>CALLNA010000167.1 GCA_938005655.1 uncultured Novosphingobium sp. | reverse complement strand
CTGCGCGACCTCGCACAAGGAAAGCGGGACCCCGGGTCAAGCCCGGGGTGACGAACGTGTGAGGGAACGGGGGGCGGATCCGGGCCGCCCTAGTCGAAGCTCACTTTCCCGCGCCCGGCCTTCACCGCGCCGCGCTTCTTCTTGCTCTCCAGCCGCGCGGTCTTGCCCACGCGGTTGAGGCGGCTCTTGGCGCGCTGCTCGGGGAGCTTGTGCGCCTCGGCCAATAGCTCGGCGAGGCGTTCGCGGGCGTCGAGGCGGTTCTGTTCCTGGGTGCGGAAGCGGCGGGCGGTGAGGACGAGCTCGCCGCGCGCGGTCATCCGGCTCCCGGCCAGCGCCTTCAGCCGGTGGAACACCGGCGGCGCGAGGCGCAGGGCGAAGACGTCGAGGCGGAGCTGCACCGCCGTCGCGACCTTGTTGACGTTCTGCCCGCCCGGGCCGCTCGCGGCGATGAAGCTCTCGCTGGCGAGCGCCAGGGCCCGGGCCAGGACCTCATCCATCGGCGAAGCCGAAGGCGGCGAAATCGGCCGGGAAGGACGCCGTGGCCGCCACCGGGTCCTTGCCCAGGCGGGGCAGCGAGATCGCGGCGGAATGGAGCATGGTCCGCGCCGCCCGCCCCGCATAGCGCGCCGCGTCGGGGTGCGCCTGGCCATAGACCGGATCGCCGAGCAGCGGCACGCCGAGGCCCGAGGCGGCGTGGACGCGGATCTGGTGGGTGCGGCCGGTCTCCGGCCGGAACTCGACGAGGGTCAGGTCCCCGACCTCGGCCAGCTTGGTCCAGTGCGTCACCGCCTCCTTGCCGAGCTTGGCGGCGATCATCCGCCAGCCCTCCCTGGCCGAGCTGACCTTCTTGAGCGAGAGCGCGACCGTGCCCTCGTCCTTGGTCAGGTGCCCGGCGACGATCCCGAGGTAGCGCTTCTCGACCCGGCGCTGCTCGAAGATCTCGCCGAAGCGGCGCAGCGCCTTCGGGTTGCGCGCCAGCAGCAGGCAGCCCGAGGTGTCGCGGTCGAGCCGGTGGACCGGCGCGGGATGGCGCTGGAAGCCCAGGCGCAGCGCGTCGAGGTGATCGTGCAGGCTCTCGCCCCCGGCGCGCGGGCGGTCGAGCGGCAGGCCGCCGGGCTTGTTCACGACGAGCGCCTCGGCGTCCTCGAACAGGATCGGGATTTCGGTCACGCCACGGCCCCGGCGATCCGCCGCAGGGCCTCGGCCAGCCGCGCGTCGTCGGCGGCGAAGCTGATCCGGAAGCCGTCCTTGCCGCCGAAGCCGGAGGCGGCGACCAGCGCCACGCCGTGCTCCAGCAGGTGCAGCGCCAAGGCGTTGTCGTCTCCGAACCGGCCCATCAGCGGGGCGGCGTCGACCATGCAGTAGAAGGCGCCGTCGGGCACCGGGGTCGAGAGGCCGGGGATCGCGTTGATCGCGGCGACCACCATGTCCCGCCGCGCGCGGAAGCGCTCGCGCCAGTCGGCGAGGAAGTCCTGCGGCCCCTCGAAGGCGGCGACGGCGGCGGCCTGGCTGATCGAGCAGGGATTGCCCGAGGAGTGCGACTGGAGCTTCTCCATCGCCGCGATCAGCCAGCGCGGGCCGGTGGCGACGCCGATGCGGAAGCCGGTCATCGCGTGGCTCTTGGACACGCCCGAGACGGTCAGCACGCGCTCCGCCAGATCGGGCCGCTCGACCGCCAGCGTGGCGTGGGCGCCCGGCGCATAGCGCAGCGGGGCATAGATGTCGTCGCTCAGCACCAGCACGCGCGGATGGGCCGCCAGCACCTCGCCCAGCGCGCGCAGCTCCTCGGCGGGATAGGTCGCGCCGGTCGGGTTGCCGGGGCTGTTGAGCAGTAGCCAGCGCGTCCGGGGCGTGATCGCGGCGGCGAGCTGGGCGGCGGTGATGCGGTAGCCGCCCGCCGGGGTCGTCGCCAGCGGCACGACCGTCGCCGCGGCGAAGCGGACGATCTCGGGATAGGAGACCCACCAGGGCGCGGGGATCAGCACCTCGTCGCCGGGATCGAGTGTCGCCAGCAGGGCGTGGAAGATCGCCTGCTTGCCGCCCGCGCTGACCGTGACCTGACTGACCGGGGCCTCGATCCCGAGGTCGCGGGCGAAGTGCAGGGCGGCCGCCTGCTTCAATCGCGCCGTGCCGCCGACCGCCGTGTACTTGGTGTCGCCCGCGTCGAGCGCCGCCTTGGCCGCGGCGACGACATGAGGCGGGGTGGCGAAGTCGGGCTCGCCCACCGAGAGCGAGATGATGTCGCGCCCCGCCTCGCGCAGGGCGATGGCGCGGTCGGTCATCGCCGTGGTGCCCGAGGGCGCGATGCGGTCGAGGGCGATGGAGGTGTCGGTCATGTCAGGAGCCCGATTTCAGGAGCTGGGCAGGCATCAGCCCGCGCCGGGCGTTGCCGATGAGGAACCCGCCCGCGAGGTCGTCGAGCCGCAGCTCGGCCTCGGTGGCGCGGCCCGCCTCGATCAGCGAGCGGCGGAGCACGCCGGGCAGCAGGCCGAGCGTGGCGGGCGGGGTCAGCAAGCGCCCGTCGCGCTCGACGAACAGGTTGGTGAAGCAGCCCTCGGTGACGAGCCCGTCGTCGCGCAGGAACAGCGCCTCCTGCGCCCCGGCGTCTTGCGCGGCCCTGAGCCCCGCCTCGTAGAAGCTCCGGTCGGAGGTCTTGTGCCGCAGCCGCCAATCGCCCGCGTCGACCGGCAGGGAGAGCACGGCGCAGGCCGCCGGCTCGGGCAGCGGCGCGGGCGGCGGCGAGAGTTCCAGGCTATAGGCCCCGCTGCGGCCGGCGACGAGGCGCAGGGTCGCCGCGCCCTCGGCCTCGAAGCACAGCGCCTGGATCGCGTTGCGCACCGCGTGGCGGTCGAAGGAGAAGCCCAGTTCGGCCGCGCTCGCCTTGATCCGCTCGAGGTGCAGCTCGAGCAGGACGATGCCCCGCTCGGGATCGAAGGCCATGGTCTCGATCAGGTCGAAGGCGGCAGCCGCTTCCGCAGTAGTCGATTGCCGCACGAAACCCCCTTTGACCAGGCACTCGCGCCATTCGGACATCGCTTCCGAATCCGCGACGATCGCCGAACCCACGCCGAGCACGGCCCTGCCTGAATCATTTTTGGCGGAGCCATTCTCATGCGGCGCGAGGCGCAGGGTGCGGATTGCCACATTGAACGCGCTGTCGCCAGAGGCATCGATCCGCCCGATCGCGCCGCAATAGGGCCCGCGCACGTCGCGCTCCACTTCGGCGATCAGCTCCATTGCCCGGATCTTGGGCGCGCCGGTGATCGAGCCGCAGGGAAACAGGGCGCGGAGCAGGTCGACGGCGGCGCATCCCTCCGCCAGCCGCGCCCGCACGGTCGAGACCATCTGGTGGACCGTGGGATAGGATTCGATGGCGAAGGGGTGCTCGACCCGGACCGAGCCCGGCGCGGCGACGCGGGCGAGGTCGTTGCGCATCAGGTCGACGATCATCAGGTTCTCGGCGCGGTCCTTGGGCGAGGCGGCCAGCTCCTCCGCCAGCGCCGCGTCCTCGGTGGCGTCGCGGCCGCGGCGGCGGGTGCCCTTCATCGGCCGCGCCGTCACCGCGCCGTCCTTCAGCGCGAAGAACAGCTCGGGCGAGAGGCTCAGCAGCCAGTGCGAGCCGTCGTGGACCACCCCGCCGTGGCCGGCCCGGGCGGCGGGGCGCAGCGCGGCGTAGAGCGCCAGCGGATCGCCGCGCCAGGGCCCGGCCAGCGGGATCGTCAGGTTGGCTTGGTAGATGTCCCCGGCCAGGATCGCCTCGCGCAGCCGGGCGAAGGCGGCGGCATAGGCGCCCGCCGACACCTGCGGCTCCAGCGGCCCGATCGCCGGGGCGGGACCTCCTTGCGAGCGGTCGGCCAGCCAGCGCGGGGCGTCCACCGCCTCCCACCCGGCGAAGGCCCCGAACCAGACCAGCGGCCCGTTCGCGCCGCTCCGGGTCAGGGGAGCAAGCCTCGGCTCCAGCACGAGTCCCGCCTCGTAGGCGATATAGCCGGCAAGGTCGCGCCCCTCGCGGCGCAGCGCCTCGATCCGTTCCAGCGCGGGCGCGACCTCTTCCGTCCGCCAGGCCGCCACGATCTCCACCGGATCGCGGTAGAGCCGGGCCTGGCTCGCGCCTTGCGGGCGGGCGTCATCGAGGAGGACGAAGGGGGCTGGCATCGCAGCGCCTTTAGTCGCCGCGTGGCCGCGATGCAAAAAGCTGGCAGCGTCTCGGTTTCAACTTCGGTTTCCGGGCCGGAAGCGGACATCATCGCAAACCTCGTCGCCCCGGATCAAGTCCGGGGTTACGAACGGGGAGGGGAACGTCGGTAATGAGGCCGTAAGCCGAAATTCAAACTGAGACATTGCCAAAAAGCTGCTCGCATGAGGGGAAACCCCTGATTACAACCCCCGGCAAAGAGCAACGCGGAGCGCTTCATGGACGATATCTTCATCGGGCTTGCCAGCAATGGCGAACGGCAGGTGCTGAAGCTGGGGCGGGCCAACCGCCACGGCCTGGTCGCCGGGGCGACCGGCACCGGCAAGACGGTGACGCTGCAAACCATGGCCGAGCAGTTCTCGGCCGCGGGCGTGCCGGTCTTCCTCGCCGATGTGAAGGGTGACCTTTCCGGCATCTGCATGGCCGGCAGCCACGAGTTCAAGCACGCCGACGTGCTGGAGGCGCGGGCCAAGGAGATCGGCATCACCGATTACGCCTATCGCGACAACCCGGCGGTGTTCTGGGACCTCTACGGCGAGCAGGGCCACCCGATCCGCACGACGATCTCCGAGATGGGGCCGCTGCTGCTCTCCCGCCTGATGGGCCTCAACGAGACGCAGGAGGGCGTGCTCCAGATCGCCTTCCGCTATGCCGACGACAACGGCCTGCTGCTGCTCGACATGGAGGACCTGCAATCGGTGCTGATGGTCTGCGCCGAGCAGGCGGGCACCCTGGCGACCAAGTACGGCAACGTCTCCAAGGCCAGCGTCGGTACGATCCAGCGCCAGCTCCTCGCCTTCGAGAGCCAGGGTGCCGACCGCTTCTTCGGTGAGCCGGCCTTCGAGGTGAACGACTTCCTCAAGACCGACGAGCAGGGTCGCGGCATGGTCAACATCCTCGCCGCCGACAAGCTGATGCAGAGCCCCAAGCTCTACGCGACCTTCCTGCTCTGGCTGCTGTCCGAGCTGTTCGAGGCCCTGCCCGAGGTCGGCGATCCGGAGAAGCCCACCCTGGTCTTCTTCTTCGACGAGGCGCACCTGCTGTTTGACGACGCGCCCCAGGCGCTGTTCGACAAGGTCGAGCAGGTCGTCCGCCTGATCCGCTCCAAGGGCGTCGGCGTCTATTTCGTGACCCAGAACCCGATCGACATCCCGGAGAAGATCGCCGGCCAGCTCGGCAACCGCGTCCAGCACGCGCTGCGCGCCTTCACCCCGCGCGACCAGCGCGCGATCAAGGCGGCGGCCGAGACTTTCCGGATCAACCCCGAGCTGGACGTGGCGAAGGCGATCACCGAGTTGAAGGTGGGCGAGGCGCTGGTCTCGACGCTCGACGACGACGGCGCGCCGACCGTGGTCCAGCGCACCCTGGTCGCCCCGCCGCGCTCGCGGCTCGGCCCGGTGACGCCGAAGGAGCGGGCGATCATCCAGTCGATCAGCCCCTTCGGCGGCAAGTACGATTCGACGATCAACCGCGAATCCGCCGCCGAGGTCCTGGCCAAGAAGGCGCAGGACGCCGCCGCCGCCGCCCAGGTGGTGCAGGAGCAGGGCGTCGAGGCCCAGCGCGCCCAGCCGCGCCAGTCGCCGTCGCTGTGGGAGAAGGCCGGCAAGGCCGCGCTCGGCGCGGCGGCGGCCTCGGCCGGGACCATGGTCGCGCGCAGCCTGTCGGGCAAGAAGTCGAGCGGCAACATCGGCGCCTCGGCGGCGAGCGCGGTTGCGGGCACGATCGGCACGGCCCTGGGCGGCGCGGCGCTCGGCCGCTTCGCGCGCGGCCTGCTCGGCGGGCTGCTGCGCTGAACCTTCCCTCCCGCCTGCGGGTGGGGGTGAGGTTCAGCTCAGCGGCAGCCGCAGCGTCGCGGTCAGGCCTTCGACCTTGCCGCCGCCGCCGCGGCGGTTGGCGATGGTCAGGCTGCCGCCGTGCTGCTCGGCGATGGCCCGCGCCAGGGTCAGGCCGAGGCCGGCCCCGCCGGTCTCGGTGTTGCGCGAGGGCTCGCCGCGCTTGAACGGCTCCAGCATGGTCGCGATCCGGTCGGCGGGGATGCCGGGGCCGTCGTCGTCGATCCGGATCACCGCCGCCTGGCCTTCGCGCATGAGCTGGACCCGCGCCTGCCTGCCGTAGCGCAGGGCGTTGCCGATCAGGTTGCGGACCGCCCGGCGCAGCCAGGTCGAGCGCAGCGGGATCACGATCCGCTGGGTGTCGCCCAGGATCACGTTCTCGCCCATGTCCTCGTAGTCCTCGACGATCGAGGCGACGAGGGCGGAGAGCTCGGTCGGCTCCTTGGGGTCGCTCGACCGGCCGACGCGGGCCAGCGAGAGGATGTCGTCGAGCGAGCGGACGATGTCCTCGATCGTCGCGGCCATCTTGGCCCGCTCGGTCTCGTCCTCGACCGATTCGATCCGCACCCGGAGCGCGGCGAGCGGGGTCTTGAGGTCGTGGCCGATCGCGCCGAGCATCACGTCCTTCTCGTCGAGCAGGGCGGCGATGCGGTCCTCCATCGCGTTGTGCGCGACGATCAGCCGCTGGACGTCGCTCGGCCCCTCGGGCGCGAGCTGGCCTTCGAGGTCGCGGGTCTGGGCGAAGCGGTCGAGCCGCCCGGTCAGCGCGGCGAGCGGCTTGGTGATCCGCCGCAGGATCAGCGCGACGGCGCCGACCAGGACGAGGTAGGTCAGCAGGGTCTGCCCCAGCAGCGAATAGAGCAGCCCGGCGTCGTCCCCCGGCACCAGCACGCGGGCGACGAGCCAGTCGCGGTCGCCCGGCCGGCGGATCGCCGCGATCAGGATCCGCTGGTCGTTCCGCAGGCTCTGGGCGATCTCCAGGCGGCGGGCGAGGCGGACCAACGCGGGGCGGTCGTCCGCGACCTTGCGCCGGGTGACCTGGACCGCGTCGGTGACGATGTTCTGCTCGGCCAGGACCCGGCGCAGGTCGTCCGCGGCGCGGCGGTCCAGCTTCTCCCCGGCGCGGGTCGGGGCCTGGACCGCCTCGTCGAGCCGGAAGCCGCCGCCGCCCTCGATCGCCCGGCGCTGGCGCGGATAGGCGGTCGCGATCATGCTGTCGCCGCGGGTGCCGATCAGCAGGCGGAAGGCCGCGGCGTGGAGCAGGGCCATGTCGCGCCGCTCGGACTGGACGCGATAGATCAGCGCGGCGTTGAGCGCCTGGGCCAGCAGCAGGGCCAGGCCGATCGTCAGCAGCACCTGGCTCTTGAGGCTGCTCGGCCAGAGGCGGCCCGGCGCGAGCTTCATCGCGTGTTCCGCGTCGTCATCAGGAATCGTCGCCCGGCGCGCGGCGCACGTCGGCGGCGAGCATGTAGCCGCCGCCCCAGACGGTCTGGATCAATTGCGGATTGCGGCTGTCCACCTCGATCTTGCGGCGCAGGCGGCTGACCTGGTTGTCCACCGCGCGGTCGAACAGGTGCGCCTCGCGGCCCTGGACCATGTCGAGCAGGCGGTCGCGGTCGAGCACCTGGCGGGGATGCTCGAGGAAGGCCATGAGCAGGCGGAACTCGGCCGAGGAGATCGGCACGACCGCGCCCTCGGGATCGATCAGGCGGCGCTTGAGCGGGTCGAGCCGCCAGTTGTCGAACAGGAAGTCCTCGTTCTCCTGCTTGTCCACCGGGCCGCGCGCGGCGCGGCGCAGGACCGAGCGGATGCGGGCGACCAGCTCGCGCGGCTCGAACGGCTTCACCACGTAGTCGTCGGCGCCGATCTCCAGCCCGACGATGCGGTCGGTCGCCTCGCCCTTGGCGGTGAGGAAGATCGTCGGGATCGCCCGCGCCTCGGTCAGGTGGCGGCAGAGCGAGAGGCCGTCCTCGCCCGGCATCATGATGTCGAGCAGGGCGAGGTCGGGGGTCTCGTCGCGCAGGCGGGTCCGCGCGTCGGCGGCGCTGGCCGCCTGCGTGACCGCGAACCCCTGGCGGGAGAGGTATTCCGCCAGGGGCTCGCGCAGGGCCGCCTCGTCGTCGACGAGGAGCAGCTTGATCGGTGCGGTCTCGCTCATGCGTTGCGGCTTCGCGTCCTTCCGTCAGTTGGCCGGCTGCGGCGACGGTGGGGGCGGCGGCGGCGCGCCGGGGGTGCCCGCGCGGTCGTGCCGGCCGCGGCGCATCTCCCGGTGTGCGGCCTGGCGCTCGTCGGGGGTGATCCGGCCGTCGTGGTTGGCGTCGATCCGGTCGAAGCGGCGCAGCGCGGCATCGACGAACTCGGCCTGGGTGAGCGAACGGTCGCCATTGGCGTCGGCCTTGCGCCCGCCCATCATGCCGTGGCCGCGACCATGACCGAAGCGATGGCCGGTCATGCCGGGGCGAGCGCCGTCCGCGCCCGGCGCGGGCCGGGCGGCGAACTCCTCGCGCGAGAGCTGGCCGTCCTTGTTCGTGTCGAGGCGGTCGAAGCGGGCCTGCTGGCGCTGGGCGCGCTGCGCCTCGCGGTCGGAGCTGTCGAGCTTGCCGTCGTGGTTGACGTCGAGGCGGGCGAAGACCTTGGCGGCCTGGTCCTGCGCTTCGGCGCGGGTGACGACGCGGTCGCGATCGGCGCCATGGGCGTGACCGTGAGCGGGAGCGACAGCCGGGGCGGCGTCGCCGGGAGCGGTGGCGGCATAGGCCGCGCCGGCAATCGCCAGGGCGGCTGCCGAAATGCCGAGGAAGAGGGGCTTCATCGAGTTCTCCGAGGGGATGGGAAGGAAGCCGCACGGCGGGGAGGGAGGGGGAAGGGGAACCTTGACCGCGCGGCTTCCAGTCACGGTTCTACGCCCCGCCTGTCGCGCGAATATGCCGGGGAAGGGGTATTTTGTCGCCATTTGTCGCAATCTCGCGGGTCCGTTCATATGGCGGAAATCGGCGCGGGCGGCGGGGCGCTCAGCCGGGCGCTCATCCCGCCTGGGCCGGCACGCAGAAGGCGTTGAGCTTGTTGCCGTCGGGGTCGCGGTAATAGGCCGCGTAGAAGCCGTTGGGGCGCAGGCCCGGCGGCCCCTCGCAGCTCCCGCCGTTGGCCAGGGCAGCGGCATGGACCCGGCGCACCTGGTCCTCGTCCGCCGCCATCAGCGCGAACATCGTGCCGTTGCCGACCTGCGCCGCGTTCCCGTCGAAGGGATAGGTGATGCCGATCGAGACCCCGCCCTCGGGAAAGGCCCAGCCGATCGCCTTGTCGTGGCCGAACGAGCGCACGCCGCCGAACTCGGCCATGACCGCGTCGTAGAACCTGGCGCCCCGGTCGAGGTCGTTGGTCCCGAAGGTGACGTGGGCAACCGGCATGATCCTCTCTCCTTATGCGCTCACAGCGGCGCGCACTCTGCCGCGAGCCAGGCGCGCGCGCCACCCGCAAGCTGCGGGCCGACCACTTCCATCACCCGGGCGTGGTAGGCGTTCCACCAGGCGCGCTCGTCGCCGTCGAGCAGGGCGGGATCGACCAGGGCGCGGCCGATCGGGGCGAAGGTCAGCGTCTCGAAGCCGAGGTACTCGCCCTCGGCCCCGGCGATCTCGCGCGGCTCGACGAGCTGGAGGTTCTCGATGCGGATGCCGTAGTCGCCGGTCTTGTAGTAGCCGGGCTCGTTGGAGAGGATCATGCCGGGCAGCAGTTCCTGCCCGGTCCCGCCTTGGCCGCCTGCCGCCTTGCCGATCCGCTGCGGCCCTTCGTGGACCGAGAGGAAGCTGCCGACGCCGTGGCCGGTGCCGTGGGCATAGTCGAGCCCGGCCTGCCACAGGTGGGACCGGGCCAGCGCGTCGAGCTGGTGCCCGGCCGTGCCCCGGGGAAAGGTCGCGCGGGCCAGCGCGATATGGCCCTTAAGGACGCGGGTGAAGCGGTCCCGAACCTCGCCCGGCGGCGCGCCGGGGCCGATCCAGACGGTGCGGGTCACGTCGGTCGTGCCGTCCGGATACTGCCCGCCGCTGTCGACCAGATAGACGCTGCCGGGCGGCAGGGTGCGGTTGGTCTCCTCGCTGACCCGATAGTGGACGATCGCCCCGTTCGGCCCGCTGCCGGAGATTGTGTCGAACGAGAGGTCGCGCAGGTCCCCGGCCTCGCGGCGGAACTGGTGGAGGCGGTCGGCGGCGGCGATCTCGGTGACGCCGCCCTTCGGCCCCTCGACCGAGAGCCAGTGCAGGAACCGCGTCAGCGCCGCGCCGTCGCGGGCCTGGGCGGCGCGGTGGCCGGCCTGCTCGACCGGGTTCTTGGTCGCCTTGGGGAGGACGCAAGGGTCGCGCTCCCCGACCACCTCGGCCCCGGCCTCGCCCAGCACGCCGAACACCGCCTGGACCGCGCTGTCGGGATCGACCGCGACGCGCTTGCCGGCGAGGGCCTGCAAGGCGGGGACGAAGGCGGAATCGTCCGCGATCCGCACCGCGTTGCCGAGATGGGCGCGCAACTCCGGCGTGACCTTCTCGGGCGCGATGAACAGGTCGGCCGTGCCGTCGGCATGGGCCAGGACGAAGGACAGGGTGACCGGCGTGCGCTCGACGTCCGTCCCCCGGATGTTGAGCAGCCAGGCGATCGAATCGAGTGCGGCGATCACCGCGGCGTCGAGGCCCTTTTCGCCGAGCCACTGGGCCACCGTGCTGCGCTTCTCCTCGCTGGAGACGCCGGCATAGGCCAGGTCATGGACCTCGGCCGGGGCGAGCGAGGGCTGCGGCCGGTCCGCCCAGATCGCGTCGATCGGGTTGCTGGCGACGGGCACCAGCGTCGCGCCCCTGCCCGCCAGTGCCTTGCCCGCGCGCTCGGCCCAGGCCTTGCCGTGGAGCCAGGGATCGAAGCCGATCCGCGCCCCTTCCGGGACATGCTCGCCGAGCCATTCGGCGGGGCTGGTCTCGGGCACGTTCTCATAGGCGTAGAACCGCCCGTCGACCTGGTCGCGCACTTGCAGGGTATAGCGCCCGTCGACGAAGATCGCCGCCTCGTCTGCCAGCACCGCCGCCGTGCCCGCCGAGCCGTTGAACCCGGTCAGCCAGTGCAGCCGCTGGGCATAGCCGCCGACGTACTCGCTCATGTGCTCGTCGGAGATCGGCACGACGAAACCGTCGAGCCCCTGGCGCTTCAGCTCCTCGCGCAGGGCGGCGAGGCGCGCTTCATGGGTGTTCATCAGCATCGGCCGCACACCCCGTGTCCTGTCAGATCGTCACCCCGGGCTTGACCCGGGGTCCCGCTGTTCTCTGTGCAAGGCCCGCGCCGCCGAAAGGAAGCGGGGCCCCGGGTCAAGCCCGGGGCGACGAACGATGCAGCGGAAGCGTTGCGGTCGATGGCGTGGGTTGCAGGCGTCATCGGGCAAACATAGATGCAGGCGATGGCAACTTCCACCACGACTCTTCCCGCCCCTCCCGTCGCCGCGAAGAAACCCCATTCCTTCACCCACCACGGGGTGACCGTGACCGACGATTACGCCTGGCTGCGCGACCCCGGCTATCCCGAGGTGACCGACCGGGCGGTGCTCGCCCACCTGGAGGCCGAGAACGCCTGGTTCGAGGCGCGGATGGAACAGCACAAGCCCTTGATCGAGACGCTGTTCAAGGAGATGCGCGGCCGGATCAAGGAGGCCGACAAGTCGGTGCCGCAGAAGGACGGCGACTGGCTCTACTGGATCGAGTTCGAGGAAGGCGCCGAATACAAGAAGTGGTGGCGCAGGCCCGTCGCTGCCAAGGACGATCAAACTGCCGACGAGCTGATCCTCGACGAGGTCGCCCTGGCCGAGGGCAAGGACTATTTTCGCCTCAGCGCGCTGTCGGTATCGAGCGACGGCCGGCTGCTGGCCTATGCGATCGACGACAACGGCTCGGAGCGGTTCACCGCCCGGATCAAGGTGATCGCCACCGGCGAGCTACTGCCCGACGAGATCCCCGGCACCCTCTCCGCGCTGGTCTGGGTCGCGGGCGACAAGGGCCTGGTCTATTCCCTCGCCAACGAGCAGTGGCGGACCGACAACGCCCGGCTGCACTGGCTCGGAGAGCCGATCTCGAGCGACGTCGAGCTTTACCACGAGGACGACGAGGGCTTCCGCGTCGGCTCCGCGCTTTCGGCCAATGAGCAGTGGCTGATCGTCTCGGCCTCGGACCACGAGACCAGCGAGGTCCGCCTGATCCCGGCCGCCGATCCTCTGGCCGCGCCGATCCTCGTCCGGCCGCGCGAGAAGGGCGTCGAGTACGACGTCGACGAGCGCGACGGCACGCTCTACGTCCACGCCAACGACACCCATGAGAACTTCCGCCTCGCCACCGCGCCGCTCGACCGGCCGGGCGAGTGGACCACCCTGATCGAGGGCTCGGACGCCTTCTACCTGACCGGCTTCGACCTGTTCCGCGACTTCTACGTGATCGAGGGCCGCCGCGCCGGGCTCGACCGGATCGAGGTGCGATATTACGACGACCCCGCGCGGATCGAGCCGATCGCGTTCCCCGAGGCGAGCTATTCCGCCGGGCTCAGCGACAACCCGGAATGGGCGGTCGACACCCTGCGGCTGTCCTACGAATCGATGGTCAGCCCGGCGACGGTCTATGACTATTCGGTGGCGGACCGGACGCTGGAGACGCTCAAGGTCCAGGAAATCCCCTCGGGCTACGACGCCTCGCTCTACGTTACCGAGCGGCTGGAGATCACCGCGCGCGACGGCACGGCGATTCCGGTCAGCGTGGTGATGCGCCGCGACCGTCCGGCGGGCGGGCCGCTGCACCTTTACGGCTACGGCGCCTACGGCATCGCGATCGACCCGGGCTTCTCGACCTCGCGGCTCAGCCTGGTCGACCGCGGCTTCGCCTATGCCATCGCCCATATTCGCGGCGGGGACGATCTGGGGCGCGCCTGGTACAAGGCGGGCAAGCTGGAGCGGCGGACCAACACCTTCAACGACTTCGTCGACGCGGCGAAGGGCCTGATCGATCGCGGCTATACGGCGGAAGGCCGGATCAGCATTTCCGGCGGCTCGGCCGGGGGCGAGCTGATGGGCGCGGTGATCAATTCCGATCCCCACCTGTTCGGCGCGGCGGTGGCCCACGTGCCATTCGTCGACGTGCTCTCGACCATGCTCGACGAGAGCCTGCCGCTGACCCCCGGCGAATGGCCCGAATGGGGCAACCCGATCGAGGACTCGGCGGCCTTCGCGCTGATCCGGTCCTATTCGCCCTACGATCAGGTGAAGCCCCAGGCGTATCCCCCGCTGCTCGTCACCGCCGGGCTCAACGACCCGCGCGTCACCTACTGGGAGCCGGCGAAATGGGTCGCCCGCCTGCGCGAGTTGAAGACCGACGGCAACGAGCTGTTGCTCAAGACCAACATGGGCGCGGGCCACGGCGGCAAGTCGGGCCGGTTCGAGAGCCTGCGCGAGACGGCCGAGGAATTCGCCTTCATCCTCTGGCAGCTCGGCGTCGCGGCCTGATCAGGCGGCGCGCGCCTTCCGGCCCGCCGCCCCGCCGAAGCCGCGCATCTTCTCGCGCATGGTGCGGTTGCGGCCGGCGTGCTTGGCCTCGTAGAGCAGGCGGTCGCAATGGGCGTAGAGCGCCTTGAAGTCGCCGCGCAGCGCGCTTTCCGGCGGCTGCTCGACCAGGCCCATGGAGGCGGTGACGACGCGGTCGAGCCCCGGCACCCGCGCGGCCACCCGCACTGGGATCGCCTGGCGGCGGCGCTCGGCCCGGCTCGCGGCATCGCGGCCGCGCAGCAGCAGCAGGAACTCCTCGCCGCCCATCCGCAGCGCCAGGGTGTCGGCGTCGGGCTCCAGCGCCTCGGCCGCGGCGTGCAGCACGGCGTCGCCGACGACATGGCCGTGGGTGTCGTTGACCGACTTGAACTTGTCGAGGTCGATCACCGCCATCGCCCGGAAGCCCGCGGCGTAGAACTGGGCGAAGCGCTTCTCGATGACCCGGCGGTTGAGCAGGCCGGTCAGCGGATCGCGGTCCGCGCGGTCCTCGATGATCCGCAGGTTGGTCATGGCGATGTCGCGCTGGCGGCGGATGATCATCAGCCGGTCGATCACGCCGAGCGTGGTGACGATCACCTCGACCCCCATCGCCAGGTGCTGCTCCATCATCATGTCGAGCGGGGCCCTGGTGGCGCCGAGCACCGAGAGGATGCGGATCACGCCGGGCAGCATGACCGGCGCCCAGGCGACGATCTGGAAGATCGCGGCCCGGCTGCCGCGCGCCTTGGCCACCCACAGCACCCAGCCGTAGAGCGCCATGACCGGCAGGAAGGCGCCCATGCCGAGCGGCGCGGCGAGGGGCCGCAGCGGCCCTCCGGCGAACAGGAAGAACAGCGTCCACAGCGCCAGCCAGGGCGTCGCCAGGCGCAGCAGCCGGCGGTGCCGCGGATCGAGCGTGTCCGGCTCGACGATGTCGGCGATCAGCAGCCCGGCCACAGCCATCGCCCCGGCGACGGCGATCGCGGGCAGCATGGCGAGGGCGCCGACGTCGAGCGCGGCGAAGCGGTTCACGATGCCCGAGGTGCACAGCGTATAGGCCAGCATGAAGGTCACGGCGGCCGAGTGCCACAGCAGGAAGCGCTCGCGCAGGACGCGGTAGAAGGCGAGGTTGAGCAGGATCGGCATGATCAGCATCCCGCACAGCGCGGCGACCAGCAGCTCGTGGCGCAGCGAGCCCGGGGAGGCCTGGGGATCGCCGGTCAGCCGGGCGTCGGCCAGCAGGCCGGTATGGCGCGCCGCCTCGATCCGCACCACGACCGTCGCGACCGGCCCGGCCAGACGCGGCAGGGCGGCGGTCATGCGCCAGCCGTCGGTCGCGGGGGTCATCGCGGCAGGAGTCAGGTCCCGGCTGGCGCTGCGACCGTCGGCCCCGATCACGGTGAGCCGCAGCGTCTCGAAGCGGGTCAGGCGCGTGGCGAAGGTCGTGGGCGCGTCGGCGCTGCCGCGCAGGTCGAAGCGGAGGAAGGCGACCGGCGCCGCGATCGACCAGCCGTTCCCCGCGCAGTTCCAGCGCCCGGGCTGGCGGGCGAGCTGCGCGTAGTCCTCGCCCATCGCCGCCGCGGCATGGCACGGCGGCGCGTCGGCGGACGGCGCGGCGCGGGCCAGCGCCATCCCCGTCATGCCGACGGCCGCGACGAGCCACAGCGCAAGCAGACGGATCGGACCCCAAAGCATCGATCCGGAATAGGTTTATCCGGTCAAGATCGGGTTAACCGCGGGGGTCGTGATCTTCGGGTTTTCGCGCATTTCCGGCGCGTGGCGGCATATCCGGCGTCGGCTCGGCGGCACCTCAGCCCAGCACCTCCGCCACCGGCACGGGCTCGTAGCCCAGCTCGCACGCCACGGCTTCGCAGGTCACGTGCCCGGCGTGGACGTTGAGCCCGGCGGCGAGGTGCGGATCGGTCCGCATCGCTTCCCGCCACCCCAGGTCGGCGATCCTGAGGGCGTGGGGCAGGGTCACGTTGTTGAGCGCATAGGTGCTCGTCCGCGCGACCGCGCCGGGCATGTTGGCGACGCAGTAGTGGACGATGCCGTCGACCACGAAGGTCGGGTCGGCGTGGGTCGTCGGGTGGCTGGTCTCGAAGCAGCCGCCCTGATCGATCGCGACGTCGACCAGCACCGCGCCGGGCTTCATGCAGCCGAGCATGTCGCGGGTGACGAGCTTGGGCGCGGCGGCGCCGGGGACGAGGACGGCGCCGATCACCAGCTCGGCCTCGCAGATCATCTGCTGAATGTTCGCGCGGTTGGAGAAGCGCGTCTTGGCGCGGCTCTCGAAATGGATGCCGAGCCGCTCCAGCACCTCGGGATCGCGGTCGAGGATCGTCACGTCGGCGCCGAGGCCGACCGCCATCTGTGCCGCGTTGAAGCCGACCACGCCGCCGCCGATCACCAGCACCCGCCCCGGCAGGACCCCCGGCACCCCGCCGAGCAGGACCCCGCGCCCGCCGTGGGCTTTCTCCAGCGCGGTCGCCCCGGCCTGGATCGCCATCCGCCCGGCGACCTGGCTCATCGGCTTGAGCAGCGGCAGCGAATGGCCCCCGTTCGCGGCCGGCCCCGTCACCGTCTCGTAGGCGATGGCGGTGACGCCCGATTTCACCAGGTCCGCGGTCTGCTCGGGGTCCGGGGCGAGGTGGAGATAGGTGTAGAGGATCTGCCCCGCGCGCAGCAGGGCGCGCTCGGGGCCTTGCGGCTCCTTGACCTTCACGATCATCTCGCAGCCGCGGAAGACCGTCTCCGCGTCCGGCTGGATCGCCGCGCCGGCCGCCGCATAGTCCGCATCCGTCGCCCCGATGCCGAGCCCGGCGCCGGTCTCGACCCAGACCTCGTGCCCGTGGGCGGCCAGCTCGTGCGCGCTCTCGGGCGTCAGGCCGACGCGATACTCGTGGTTCTTGATCTCCCGAACGGTGCCGACGCGCATGGGCTTCTCCTCTTTCTCCGCTATGTAGGAGCGATGCAAAAGCCAGCCAATGGGGCGGGAATGCCCGACGAGATCGCCATCCAGCAGGTCCTCAACCGCTATAGCGACGGCTGCACCCGGCGCGACTGGGACCAGGTCGCGGCCACCTTCCTGCCCGACGGGATATGGGAGGTGCCGGCGCTCGGCACCTTCCACCAGGGCTGGGCGGCGATGCAGCCGGCGATGGCCGGCTTCGTCGCGCAGATGGATTATTTCGTG
The DNA here is from genome assembly GCA_938005655.1 of uncultured Novosphingobium sp. GTDB lineage: Bacteria > Pseudomonadota > Alphaproteobacteria > Sphingomonadales > Sphingomonadaceae > Novosphingobium. The sequence goes on along the minus strand of CALLNA010000167.1, from coordinate 1,631 downwards.
CAGCTCAATTCCCCGGCGGTGATCGAGGTCGCGGGCGACGCCGCGACGGCGCGCTCGACGATCCGCGAATGCGGCAAGTTCGCTGGGCGCGACGAGGCGCTGGAGGTGATGGGCTACTACGCCGACGAGCTGGTCCGCACCGCCGCCGGCTGGCGGTTCGCCCGCCGCACCTTCCGCGGCCTCGGCGTCCATCGCTTCCCCTTGTCGGCGGGGCCGGCGCTCGGTTGAGCGGAGGCAATTTCGACCGGATAAGTCTCATTTAGGCGTTGTGCTGCACCTGAACCCGTGATTAACTCCCCCTCGTTCCGCACCAGGAAGGGGAGGAATAGATGACGTTTCAGGAAGCTGTAAAAACCTGCCTGTCGAAATATGCGACGTTCAGCGGCCGCGCCGCGCGATCCGAATACTGGTTCTTCTACCTGGCGACCATTCTGGTCCTGATCGTCGCGTCGATCATCGACAGCATCCTGGGCACCGGCTTCAAGACGGTGAACCCGATTACGGGGGTCGCGCAGAGCTCCGGCTACGGCTGGCTCTACCTGATCGCCGCGCTCGCCCTGTTCCTGCCGAGCCTGGCCGCGGGCGTCCGCCGCCTCCACGACACCAACCGCTCGGGCTGGTGGCTGCTCATCGCGCTCATCCCGCTGATCGGGGCGATCCTGCTGATCGTCTGGCTGGCGACCAAGGGCACGACCGGCAACAACGACTACGGCGCCGACCCGCTCGGCGGCGACCTGACCGCGGCCTTCAGCTAGGCGCCGCGCCTCGACCGTCCGCAACGGCGGCACGAAGGGCCGGGGGAGCGATCCTCCGGCCTTTTCGTTTGGGGATCATGTCGTTTGCAATCAGGTCGAGCGGACGTTCCCACCCCATTTCGTCACCCCGGACTTGATCCGGGGTCCCGCTTTCCTTTTCCGACGTCGCGCAGGAAGAAGCGGGGCCTCGGATCAAGTCCGGGGTGACGAGGTCGAGATGGCCTCCGCTCCTCACCCCATCCCGGTCATTCGGCCGCCGGGTTGGCAAGCTGCATGATCGCCTTTCGTTTGGGCGTGAAATCCTTCCCGGAGGATAAGGTGCCGTGCTTCGGCCGCCCTTAAAGCGGGTTCCCGTCCCTGTCGCGATAGATATCCCGCCGCCCGACATGGTTCGACGGGCCGACGAAGCCGTCCTGCTCCATCCGCTCGATCCACTTGGCGGCGGTGTTGTAGCCGACGCCCATCTGGCGCTGGATCCAGCTTGCCGACGCCTTCTGGCTCTCGAAGACGATCTGGCAGACCTGGCGGTACTTGCGCTCCTCCGGGCTGTCGGAGGCGGCGTCGATGTCGTCGAAGCCGAAGCCGCCGTCCTCGGGCTCCTCGGTGACGGAATCGACGTAGTCGGGGCTGCCCTGCGACCGCCAGTAGTCGGCCACCTTCTCCACCTCCTCGTCCGAGACGAAGGGGCCGTGGACGCGCTTCACCGGGTCGGTGTTGGGCTTGTAGAGCATGTCGCCTTTGCCGAGGAGCTGCTCGGCCCCTTGCTCGCCGAGGATCGTGCGGCTGTCGATCCGGCTGGTGACGGCAAATGAGATGCGGGTCGGCAGGTTGGCCTTGATGACGCCGGTGATGACGTCGACCGAGGGGCGCTGCGTC
>CALLNA010000166.1 GCA_938005655.1 uncultured Novosphingobium sp. | reverse complement strand
CTCGTAGGCGATCAGCTTCATCAGCAGGCCGCCGAGGCCCCAGTCGCGCACGATTGGGTCATGCTCGGGATTGCGGAACTCGCGCGCGTACTGGCTGGCCTTGCGCTGGGCGGGATCGAGCCACAGCGCGCGGGGGAACAGGATCGGATGGGGCGCATTGGCGATCACCGCGCGGGTCACGCGGCCCGATAGCTGGCCGAGGATCGCCACGCCCCAGGCCAGCGCGCCGCCCCAGTCATGGCCGAGGACGGTGAACCGGTCCACGCCCAGCGCGTCGGCGAGCTGGAAGACGTCGCCGATCAGCTTGTCGGTGCCGTAGTTCTCGACCCCTGCGGGCTTCGCCGAGCCGCGATAGCCGCGCTGGTCGGGCGCGATGCAGCGATAGCGGCCGGAAAGGTGCGCGATCTGGTGCCGCCAGGTGCGGTGGCTCTCGGGAAAGCCGTGGAGGAAGATCAGCGCCTCGCCGCCCTGCGGGCCCGTGTCCCAGACGTCGAGCGCGATGCCGGAGGCAAGGGTGACGCGGGCAAGCTCGCTCATTCCCCCGGGGCTCGGGCCTTGATCGCCAGGGCGTGGACCCGCTCGCCCGGAATGTCGCCCAGGGCGGCGTTGACCAGGCGCTGGCGCTGGAGGCGCGAGACCCCGGCGAAGCGGGCGCTCTCGATCTCCACGGTGAAGTGCGATTCGCCCGAGCCGTCGTCGCCGAGATGGCCGTGATGGCGCGCGCTGTCGTTGATCACGGCGAGGCGGGTGGGCGCGAACTCGGCTTCGAGCAGCCGTTCGATTTCAAGGGCGAGAGGTCCGGTCATGCCTTTCCTTCTAGCGCAATCGTCGCCATGTGAAAGGCGATGAGAGCTTCTGGGCGCCATGACAGGTTTCACGGACGGGTCGAAGGAGTGGGGCGGCCCTGTGGGGCGCCGGGATGCGAGGAAGCGGGCGAGTTCCGCGCGCCGGGCGTCCGCTCGCCCGGCTTCGACGGGCCGGGCGACTACCGCTGGTTCTGCCTCGATCACGTCCGCCAGTTCAACGCCGGCTACGACTTCTTCGAGGGCATGAGCGCCGACGAGATCCTCGAGGCGCAGTCCCCGATCCACGGCTGGGAGCGCGAGACCCGCGCCTTCCGCCCGACCGCCGGGGTCGACGGTGCGCCGCGCTGGGCCGACTTCGCCGACCCGCTGGAGGCGATCAGCCGCCGGGCCAGGGCGCGCAAGGCCGACCTGGCGCCGCAACCGCGCCAGGACGGCTTGCCGGTGACGCCGGAGGAGCGCCGCGCGCTGGAAACGCTCGGCCTGCCGCTCGACGCGGACCGCCGGGAACTGCGCAGCCGCTATTCGCAGCTCGTGCGCAAATACCACCCCGACCGCAACGGCGGCGATCGCAGCTTCGAGACGCGGTTGCAGCAGGTGGTCGAGGCCTATCAGGTGCTGCGGCGGGCCGTGGCCTTCGCCTGACTTCAGTTCCTCCCTGTCCTCGCGCAGCGAGGATGGGGAGGGGGACCGCCGCCGCAGGCGGTGGTGGAGGGGGTTACGGCGCGAGCGACCCCTCCACCACGCCGACTTCGTCGTCGCGGTCCCCCTCCCCATTCCTGCTGCGCAGGAACAGGGAGGATCAAGGGTACTTCAAATCTCCCGCCCTTCGCACAGGGCGACGAGCTGGTCGGCGCAGGCGCCCCAGCCCTCGGTGAAGCCCATCTCCTCGTGCTGGCGCATGGCCGCTTCGGTCCAGTGCCGTCCCTTGGCGGTGTAGCGGGTGCCGTCTCCTTCCGGCGCGATCTCCCAGATGCCGACCATGAAGGGGCCGGCGGGCTCGAAGTCGGCGGTCAGGGCGTCGGTGGTGACGAAGCGCCGGCCCTCGTCGTAGGCGAGATAGACGCCGTTCTGCGGGCTCCGCTCGCCGTCCGGGCCGTGGAAGGTCATGTCGCAGGCGCCCATCGGGCGGCGGTCCTGCCGGTCGATCGTGGCGCGCCAGGGCCTGGGGCACCACCATTCCTCCTGGCGGTTGACCATGACGTCCCAGACCGTCTCCGGCGGCGCGGCGATGAAGCGGGTTACGCTGAGTTCGAACGGCTGCTGTCTCATGGTCCGGGTCCTTTGCTCAATCCCGGTCGGGCGCGCCGGGCGGGAAGTTGGGGCGGAACGGGCGGCCGGCCTCGACGCAGCGCGAGACCTCGGGCAGGGCCAGCAGGTAGGCGCGCCAGTCGCGCAGCAGCGGATGGTCGTCGCCGATCGGCTCGACCCAGTCGGCGTAGAACAGCGCGGGCGCGGCGGCGCATTCGATCAGGGTCACGCCGTCGCCGCCGTGATACCACTCCAGCCATTCGTTGAGCCAGGCGTAGCTGCGGCGCAGCGCGGCGCGGGCGCTCTCGCAGGTCTCGGCATCGGGGTTGTCCGGATCGCGCAGGTAGGCGTTCACTACGGCCTGGACCTGGTTCATCACGTAGTTGTCGAAGACCCGGTCCACCATCCGCATCCCGATCGCCGCATCGGGCTCGCCGGGGATGAGGTGGGCCTCGGCGGCGTGGTGCAGCGCGAGGTATTCGATGATCGCGCTGGCCTCGAAGATCACCTTGTCGCCGTCGACCAGTACCGGAAACTTGCCGAGGGGGCCGGCGTGGGTCTGGACATAGGCGTAGTGTTCGGGATGATCGGCGTCGATCACCCGGAAGTCGTAGTCGATCCCTGCCGCATGGAGCGCGATCTGCGCCTTCCAGGTGTAGGACGAGAAGGGGTGGCCATAGAGAGCGAGCATAGGGTCTCCTCGATTCGCCGTCCCGGGCTCGGCTGCCGCTCTCGACGCGCGGGGCCCGGGACTCGTCAGGGGCCTAGCTAGCATCGAAGGGGCCGCCGGGATCAAGCCCCGGATGGCGATGGGGTCACGCGTCCCGCGCGGCCTCGATCGCCGCGACGTCGATCTTGCGCATGGTCATCATCGTCTCGAACACGCGCTTGGCCGTGGCGGGGTCGCCCTGCTGGGCCTCCAGCAGGACGCGCGGGGTGATCTGCCAGGAAAGGCCCCACTTGTCCTTGCACCAGCCGCACATGCTCTCCTGACCGCCGTTCCCGACCACGGCGTTCCACAGGCGGTCGGTCTCGGCCTGGTCCTCGGTGATGACCTGGAAGGAGAAGGCCTCGCTCTGCGGGAAGGTGGGGCCACCGTTGAGGCCGATCGTCGGGATGCCGAGGATCGTCGCGGTGACGACCAGCGCGTCGCCCCGCTTGCCGTCGGGATAGTCGCTCGGCGCGTAGTCGACGCCCTCGACGCGGGTGTCCGGAAAGGTCGCGGCGTAGAATTCGAACGCCGCCTCGGCGTCGCCGTTGTACCACAGGCAGATCGAATGCTGGATCGGGGACTTGGTCATTTCTTCATCCTCTCGATCAGTTCGTTGTCGATGGCCTTGGCCTCGCGGTAGGCGTCGCGCTCGCGCAGGCGCTCGACATAGGCGACGAAGGCCACGTTGGGCGGCAGGATGCCGAAGTTCAGCCCCCAGTCGACGGTCGAGCCGACATAGACGTCGGCCATGGTGAAGCGCTCCCCGCAGACGAAGTCGCCGCCGGCCAGATGCCGCTCCAGCGTGTTCACCGTCCGCTCGAAGCTGCCGAAGCCGACCATGCCCTGCTGGCGCGGGTCGACGGGATCGAAGCCGAGGCTCTTGGCGCTGATCGCCTGCTCCACCGGCCCGGCGGCGAAGAAAAGCCAGCGGAAATAGTCCGCCATCTCGTCATCGTGGGGCAGCAGGCCCGCCTCGGGGCTCATCTCGGCGAGGTAATGGCAGATCGCCGCCGCCTCGGTGACGACCTTGTCCCCCTCGTCCGAGTGGTGGACGATGGTCGGCACCTTGCCCATCGGGTTGGCGGCGAGGAACTCGGCCGGCTTGGCGGTCCAGTCGACCAGGACCTGGTCGTAGTCCGCCGCGACCTCGTGCAGCGCCCAGCGGGCGATCTGCCCGCGCGACATCGGGTTGGTGTAGAAGGTGTATTCGGCCATCTACTTCGCCCCCACCAGCGAGAAGGGCGCGCCCTGCGGGTCGACGCCGTTGATGATCCAGTCGCCGCCCGGCACCTCCATCGGCCCGTGGACGACCTGGCCGCCGGCGGCCTTCACCGTATCGACCGCCGCCGCGATGGAGGGCACGCGGATGTAGAAGTTCCAGCCGCCCGCGGGCGCCGAGGGCGGCTTCTGCATCATCGCCCCGATCGTCTGGCCGCCGTGGTCGATGAACCAGTAGTCGCCCATCTCGCCCATCGGCATCTTGTCGTTGTATTCGAAGTGGAAGTGCCTGGCGTAGAAGGCCCTGGCCACTTCGATGTCCGGCGCGTGGAGCTCGTTCCACGAGACGTGCTGCGGGGCCGCGGGGTCGAAGACATCGCTCGCCGCGTCGGGCTGGTCGGCCGGCGGGATCGGCGTCATCACGTAGAACGGCACGCCGCCCGGATCGGCGACCATGGCGATCGCGCCGACCTCGAGCGTGGCCTTGGGCATCAGCACCCGTCCGCCGTCCGCGACGATCGCCGCGGTCGCAGCATCGACGTCCGCGACGTAGAGATAGCCGAGCCAGCAGGGGCGGGCGCCATTGCTCGTCATGTCCTCGTTCAGCTTGAGCACGCCGCCGTTGCTGCCGCCGTCGCTGCGCAGGATATGGCGGTACTCGATGCCGCCGGCCGGATCGGGGCCGCCGACGATCCGCCAGCCGACGACCGCCTCGTAGAAGGCCTTGGCCCCGTCGGGGTCGGTGGTCATCAACTCGTACCAGATGAAGCTGCCGGGGGGATTGGCCATGCTCAGGCTCCTGCGGTTGCGCGGGTGAAGTCGACGATAGGCGCAAATCCGCCATAGACCATACGCCGGCCGTCGAAGGGCGGCTTGGCGTCCGGGTTCCCGCCCATGAAGCGCTGCATCCGCTCGTCCTGCATCATCTTGTCGTGGGCGCTGTCGCAGGCCTCGCGCGAGGTCCACTCGACGAAGGAGAAGACCACGATCTCGCCGTCCTCGGCCTTCACCGCGCGGAAGAAGTCGGTCTGCTTGCCGTGGGGCACCTCGTCCTGCCAGGCCTCGATCACGCGGGTCGCGCCGTAGTCCTGCATGATCTCCCACATGGCGAGGGCCGCTGTGCGGTAGGCGTCCCGGTTGCCCGCGGGGACGGGCACGAGGAAGCCCTGGACATAGGCGCCCTCGCGATGCTCGCCCTCCTCGACTATCGGGGAGAAGCAGCCGAAGATCATCCGCTTGCCGTCGAACGGGACGGGATTCTTCGCGGGATCGAAGCGCGGATCGCTCTCGAACAGTCTGTCGATCTCGGCCATGCCGGCGGTGCGCGCGGCCTTGTTGGGCCACTCGACCCAACTGAACGCCACGGATTCGCCCTCCCGGCAGTCGACCGCGCCGAAAAAGTCGGTGGTGTGGCCCTTGGTCACGTTGTCCTGCCAGCATTCGACGACCGCTTGCGCGCCGTTTTCGAGGAACAGCGGGTCGATCGACTCGGCGTGGGCGACGAACCTGTCCTTGTCGGCGGTCGGGACGGCGATCACGAAACCTTCGATATAGGTCATCGGACTTCTCCTTGGGGAATTGCGCTCAGGCTGGTTCGGGCAGCCTGGCCGGCTCGCCGAGGCCGAGGGCCTGGTCGGCGAGCGCCTGTCGGAAGGTGGCCCGCGCCTCGCCGCGCTGCTTGTAGGCGGTGAGCTTCGGATAGGCGTCGAGGATGTCGGTATGGCGGACCTCGCGCAGCACCGTGACCATGGCGATGTCGGCGATGCTGAACGGACCGGCGAACCACTCGCGGTCGCCCAGGGCCTGCTCGACATGGTTCAGCCGCCGCTGGAGGAAATGGACGTAGCCGGGACGCGCTTCCCGGGTCCAGGGCTCGTTGGCGCGGAAGACGTCGACCCGTTGCAGGTCCATGATCGGCGGCTCGACCGTGTTGAGCGCGGCGATCAGCCAGGCATAGGTATCCGCCCGGGCCTGCGGCTCGCGGGGCAGCAGCCGTTCGTCCTGCTCGCCCAGGTGAAGCAGGATCGCGCCGCTCTCGAACAGGCGGACCCGCCCGTCGTCGAGCGCGGGGATCTGCCCGAACGGTTGCCAGCTTCGATAGTCCGGGCCGCGCGGCGCCATCGCGTCGTGGAGTTCGACGCGATAGGAACGGCCGATCTCCTCGAGCGCCCAGCGCACCCGAAGGTCGCGGACGAGGCCATGGGCGAAGGCGGGCACGTTGCGGAGAGCGGCAAGGACGGTCGTGGCGGAGGGGGCGAGCGGCATGGCCTGGGTCCTTCGGCTGGTAGAGAAACGGGGCGAGGCGGCGGGCCTAGGCCGCGACGTGCGGCACCTCGGCCTCGCCATCGGCGACGGCCGGGTCCATCCACATGGCTTCCCAGACGTGGCCGTCGGGATCGGCGAAGGAACGGCTCATCATGAAGCCGTGGTCCTGCGCCGGATTGACGTCGGCCGCGCCGCCATTGGCGCCCGCCGTCCGGGTGATCGCGTCCACCGCGTCGCGGCTGTCGAGGTTGAGGCAGAGCATCATCTCGCTCGAACCGGCGTCGGGGATCGGACGATCGGTGAAGGTCCGCCACTTCTCATGGGTCAGGATCATGACGACGATCGTCTCCGACCACTGCATGGCCGCCGCGGTCTCGTCGGTGAAGCGCGGCTCGTTCACGAAGCCGAGCGCCTCGTAGAAGGCCATCGACTTGCCCAGGTTGCGCACGGGCAGGTTCACGAAGATCATCTTGGTCACGGTGGTCTCTCCTTTGGCGGTCGTCGGCGAATCGCCTCTTGCCCGAACCTGACAGGCGAGTTACAAAAAGCAACCATGAAGTTACAAAAAGAAACTATTAAGCGGTCGCCCGTTGTCTCTTCCGGCCGCCACGGCAAATGGTACGACGATGCCTGCGGCACCGCCTTCGCGCTGGAGCTGATCGGCGAGCGCTGGTCGCTGCTGATCGTGCGCGAGCTTATGTTCGGGGGAAGACGGTTTTCCGACTTGCGCGGCGGACTGCCCGGGATCAGCGCCAAGGTGCTGACCGAGCGGCTGGAAAGCCTCGAACGGGCGGGAATCGTCCGCCGCCGCCAGCTCCCGCCGCCGACCGCCGCGCAGGTTTACGAGCTGACCGAGTGGGGCTACGGCGCGGAAACCGCGATCAAGGAGCTGGGCCGCTGGGCCGCCAGCTCGCCCGACCACGATCCCACCCTGCCGCTGTCGCCCGCCTCGCTGATGCTGAGCTTCCGCACGATGTTCGATGGCCGCCGGGCCGGGGGGCTCGATGCCGGCGGCGCGATCCGGGTGGGGGCCGACCGCTTCTTCGTGAAGGTCGCCAAGGGCCGGCTCACCGCCGAGCGCGGCGAGATCGAGGAGCCCGACTTCACCCTGGAGGCGCCGGCCGCCATGCCGATCGCCGGGCTGGTCTATGGCAAGGCCCCGCCCGAGGCCCTGCCGGGGCTGGCGGTCACGGGCGACCGGGCGAAGCTCGCCGGCTACGTCGATTGCTTCCACCTGCCCAAGAAAGTCGCCTGAGCGGGCGCAAGAGTGGTTGCAGCGCGGCGCGCGCGGCTTTAGGCGCTGTGCGCCATGACCGACATTCCCAACACCCAGCTCGATACCAGCAACAACACGATCCTGCCCGCGCCCGATCGCGAGATCGACGTGCGCGAGACCTTCGGCATCGACATCGACATGAAGGTTCCCGCCTTCAGCGAGGCGGACGAGCGGGTGCCCGACCTCGACGACAGCTACGTCTTCGATCCGGACACGACCCTGGCGATCCTGGCGGGCTTCGCCTTCAATCGCCGGGTCATGGTCCAGGGCTATCACGGCACCGGCAAGTCGACCCACATCGAGCAGGTCGCCGCGCGCCTCAAGTGGCCGTGCATCCGCATCAACCTCGACGCGCACATCAGCCGCATCGACCTGATCGGGCGCGATGCGATCGTGCTGCGCGACGGGCTCCAGGTCACGGAATTCCGCGAAGGCCTGCTGCCCTGGGCGCTCCAGCACCCGGTCGCCCTGGTGTTCGACGAATACGACGCCGGCCGCCCGGACGTGATGTTCGTGATCCAGCGCGTGCTGGAGACCGAGGGCAAGCTGA
>CALLNA010000165.1 GCA_938005655.1 uncultured Novosphingobium sp. | reverse complement strand
GCCGCAAGCGCGGGCTGGCCGGCGTCATCGCCACCCAGCGGCTCGCCAAGCTGGCCAAGAACGTCGCGGCGGAGGCCTCCAACTTCCTGATGGGCCGCACCTTCCTCGACATCGACATGGCCCGCGCCGCCGACCTCCTCGGCATGGAGCGCCGCCAGGCCGAGCAGATCCGCGACCTGGAGCGCGGGCGCTTCCTCGGCCTCGGCCCGGCCGTCAGCCGCCGGCCGATCGCGGTGCGGATCGGCGCGGTGCGGACCGGCTCGCGCGCGGTCTCCCACGCGCTGGCGCCGCTGCCCTCCGCCTCGGCGGAGGAGCTCCAGGCCCTGCTCCACGCCGCGCCGAGCGCGGACGAGCTGGCCGCGCCGCCGCCCCAGCCCGTCCGCGCGCCGGAGCCCGAGCTGCTGGCCGAGCGCATCTCCGCCTTTGACACGGCGGAGGCCGAGACGCCCGGCTTCCAGGCCCCGCCCGCACCCGACGCGGCAGAGAGCGAGCGCGAGATCGCCGCGATCCTCGCCGAGATGGCCGCCGAGCCCGACTGCACCTTCCAGCAGCCGGCAGCGCTCTACCAGGATTTCTCGGTCCGCTGCCGGATGCGTCGCCTGCGCCTCGACGGCTTCGACGTCACCCGCTTCCGCCGCGCCTTCGCCGTGGCGGTCGCCGGGATCGACCCGGCCGATCCGGCCTGGGGCGACCTCCTCGGCTTGGTCCGCGACCTGCCCGAGGACGTGCTCGCCCCCTTCCTGCTGCTCGCCCGCGCCGCCCAGGAGGGCGCGCCCTGCCCCGACGACGAGGACCTCGCGCGGGCCTACGGCACGACCTCGATGGGCCGCATCCGCCGCCTGCTCGACCATTTCGAGAAAAGCGGCCTGATCGTGATCCGCACCGACTACAGCGGCCGCCGCTCGATCGGCATCCCGCTGCTCGGCACCACGACCGAACCGATGCTGGCCTGAGGCGCTCCGACCATGACCGCGGATGCAGGCTTCGCGCTCAGCGGCCGCGCTTGCCGGCGCGGAACTCGTTGTAGCGGTCCAGCACCTCGCGCATCTCGCGGATGGCCTTTTCCCGCGTGGCGGCGTCCTCGATCTCGGCGAGCCTGCGCTTCATCGAGGTGGCGAGGTCGGCATAGGCGTTCTGCCAGTCGCGCCCGACTGCCTGGTGCAGCTCGGTGCGCCCGGTCTGCAAGCGCCTGGCCGGCTTGCCCGCGCCGAGCTCGTCGCGCTCGCCGATCTCGTGGATGACGATCGACGCGCCGGGCTGCTGCGCGCTCGCCAGGCGGCGAAGCTCGGCCAGCGCGCCCGCCTCGCCATGTTCGAGGAACAGGCTGCCGGCGATGGGCTGGCGCTGCCCGATCCATTCGAGCAATTCGCTCTGGTCGGCATGGGCCGAATAGCTGTCGATGCGCCGGATCGCGGCGCGGACCGTGACGTCCTGGCCCGATATCCGCACCCGCTGCGCTCCGTCGAGGATGACCCGCCCGAGCGAGCCTTCCGCCTGGAAGCCCACGAACAGGACCGTCGAATCCCGCCGGTGGAGGTTGTGGAGGAGGTGGTGGCGGATCCGCCCGGCCTCGCACATGCCCGAGGCGGCGAGGATGATGGCGCCCGAGACCGAATTGAGCCGGATCGATTCCGCGACGTCGCGGACATAGTGGATCGAGGGATGGGAGAAGATGTCGCCTCCCCCGGCGTCCTCCAGCTCGCCCGCGTACTTCTTGAACACCTTGGTCGCCTGGCTGGCGAGCGGCGAATCCACATAGACCATGGCCCCGCCGATCCGTCCGCTGTCCGAAAGGGTCGCGATGTCAAGCAGCAGTTCCTGGGTCCGTTCGAGCGCGAAGGTTGGAACGATCAGGTTGCCGCCGCGCGCCCGCGCAGCCAGGATCTCCGCCTCCAGCAGCCTGCGCCGTTCCTCGATCGTCACATGCTCGCGCGTCCGGTCGCCATAGGTCGATTCGCAGATGACGTGATCGAAGCCCGCAGGCGCCTCCGGGCCGGGATAGAAGGCCTTGTTGTGCGGGCCGATGTCGCCCGAGCAGAGGATGCGCGTGTCGCCGGCCTCCAGCTCGACCGACGCCGACCCCAGGATATGGCCAGCGTTCCACAGGCGGGCGCGGAAGCCCGGGGCCGGCTCGAACCAGGTCTCGCGCGCGATCGGCCGGGTCTGCCGCCAAGCGGCGAGGCCGTCCGCTTCGGTATAGATCGGGCGGAACCCGGCCTCCCCGGCCCGGTCGCGGCGGCGGTTACGCCGTTCGGCTTCGCTCTCCTGGATGCGGCCGGCGTCGGCCAGCATGTATTCGAGGAGGTCTGAGGTCTGCTGCGTGCACCAGATCGGTCCGGCGAAGCCCTCGGCCACCAGCCGCGGCAGGAGGCCGCAGTGATCGATATGAGCATGGGTCAGGACCACGGCGTCGATCTGCTTGGGATGGAAGCCCAGCGGGCCGTGGTTGAGCGCCTCCAGCGAGCGGGAGCCCTGGAACAGTCCGCAGTCCACGATGATGCGGCTCTGCTCGGTGCGGAATTCCATGCAAGACCCGGTGACGGTCCGGGCAGCGCCGTGGAAGCTGAGGGTCGGTGTCATGCCGTGGTCTTCAGCGGACGCCCGCCAAGCGGCAATCAGGAGTATTCCGTAAGGCTTCGCCCGGCCGGGCCGGCGTCACCGCAAGGCATACCGCTTGAGCAGCTCGGCGCTCGCCAGATAGGCGGCGACGAGCAGGGCGATCGCGCCGATCACCGGCGCCGATGGCGCGGCGAAGCCGAGCAGCCCGGCCCAGGGCAGGAACGGCAGGACGACCGCCACGCCAAGGCCCGCCAGCGCGGTCGTGGTCAGGGCCATGTGCGGACGGCTGAGCCAGGCCGGCCGCGCCGTGCGGATCACGAACACGACGAGGACCTGGGTGGCCATCGATTCGATGAACCAGGCGGCGCGGAAGGTCGCGACGTCCACCTGGAACAGCCACAGCAGCAGGCCGAAGGTGGCGATGTCGAACAGCGAGGACAGCGGCCCCATGATCGCGGTGAACCGCACCAGCGCAGGCATGTCCCAGCCGTGGGGCCGGGCGAGGTCGGCCTCGTCGGCATGATCGAAGGGGATGCCGATCTGCGACAGGTCGTAGAGCAGGTTGTTGAGCAGGACCTGGACCGCGGTGAGCGGCAGGAACGGCAGCACCAATGAGGCCAGCGCCATGGTCAGCATGTTGCCGAAGTTCGAGCTGGTCCCCATCCGGATATATTTGATGATGTTGACATAGGTACGCCGCCCCTCGGCAACGCCGTCGGCCAGCACGTTGAGGTCCGGGGCGAGCAGGATCATGTCGGCCGCCTCGCGCGCGACGTCGGTCGCCCCGTCGACGGAAAGGCCGACATCGGCGGCGCGGATGGCCGGCGCGTCGTTGATCCCGTCGCCGAGGAAGCCGACCGTATGGCCGCGCGCCTTGAGGGCGCGGACGATCCGCGTCTTCTGGTCGGGCGTGACGCGCGCGAAGAGGTCGACCGTCTCCACGCGGGCGGCGATCGCCGGTCAACACGCCCGCCGCCGGCAGGCCGAGCGCCTGGACGAGATGCTCGACCACCGCGCCCGCATCGCCGGAGATCACCTTGACCCGGATGCCGGCCGCCTCCAGCCGCTCCACCGCCCCCGCCGCGCTTTCCTTGGGCGGGTCGATGAAGACGCAATAGCCGGCGAAGATCAGCCCGCTTTCATCGCTGTCCGCGATCGTCTCCCGCCCCGCCGCTGGCTTCCAGGCGACGCCGAGCAGCCGCAGCCCTTGCGCGGCGCGGTCATCATGCAGCGCCTGCAACCTGCTCCGCAGCGCATCGTCCAGCGGAACGAGCACGCCCGAGCGGTCCTCGGCCTGGGTGCACAGCGCCAGCACGGCCTCGGGCGCGCCCTTGACGATCTCGATCCGCTCGCCGGCCTGTTCCGCCAGCACCGAGACACGGCGCCGCTCGAAGTCGAAGGGCCGCTCATCGAGCTTGGTCCAGCCGTCCAGCGGATGGCCGGCGGCGTGGAGCAGCAGTGCCTCGTCTAGCGGGCTCTTGAGCCCGGTTTCGAATCGCGCATTGACGGCCGCCAGCTCGGCGACGCGTCCGTTGTCCTCGCCCTCGATGCCGGGGTGGCCGACCAGGGTGATGCGCGCCTGGGTCAGTGTGCCGGTCTTGTCGGTGCAGAGGATGTCCATCTGGCCGAGGTCGTGGATCGCGGACAGCCGCTTCACCACCACGCGCGCCTCGGCCATGCGCTGCGCGCCCCGCGCCAAGGACACGGTCATGATCATCGGCAGCAGTTCGGGGGTCAGGCCCACCGCCAGGGCCAGGGCGAACAGGAAGGATTCCAGCGGCGGCCGGCCGAGCGCGAGATGCGCGAGAAGAACGAACAGGACTAGGAACAGGGTCAGCCGGGCGATGAGCAGGCCGAGCTTGTGGATGCCGCGCTCGAAGGCGGTCGGCGGCTGGGTTCCCGTCAGGGATGCGGCGATGGCACCGAAGCGGGTGCGCGCGCCGGTCTCCACCACCAGCATCGTCGCCGTGCCGCCGATCAGCGAGGTTCCGTGGAACAGGGCGTTGCGCGCCTCGGCCGGGGTGGCGGCGTCCGGTGCGGGCGCGACCTGCTTCTCGACGGGATAAGCCTCGCCGGTCAGCAGCGCCTCGTTCACCTGCGCGCCATTGACGGCGAGGACGATGCCGTCGGCCGGCACGAGGTCTCCGGCGGAGAGGAACACGATGTCGCCCGCCACGATGTCGGCCACGGGCAGGGTGACGCGCGTGCCGTCGCGCAGAACGCAGGCGCTGAGCGCGATCGACCGCTTGAGCGCTTCCGCCGTGGCCTCGGCGCGATGCTCCTGGATCATGTCGAGCGCGGTCGAAAGGATCACCACGAGGACGATGATCGCGAAGCTCGTCATGTCCCCGGTCACGCCGGCGATGGCGGCGGCGGCCAGCAGGATCGCCACGAGCGGATTGGCCAGCCGGCGCAGCAGGTCGAGCAATACCCGCCGCTTCGGGCGAGCGGCGATTTCGTTGGGTCCGTCGCGAGCGAGCCGGGCCGCGGCCTCGGCGCTGCCAAGGCCCTCCCGCGTCGCGCCAAGCCGGGCGAGCACCTGGTCGGCCGCGTCCTGCCAGAACGCCGCCTGACCGCTCATGGACGCTGGTCCGTGGGCGCGGCTGGAGATGGTTGCAATCCATTCGAGCGGGCGGGCGATGGGTTGCCCTGCGCCCAGGTGTCGGGCCGGGCCTTGTTCCAGTTATCGGCGTAGTAAGGGAATTTGCACTGCCCCGACACCAGCTCGCCGGGTTGCAGGAAACGATGCACCTGATCGAACTGGCGCAGCTCGGTCGAGCTGACGCGGTGCACCACGTGATGAGGCTGGAGCTCGTCCGGATGCGACAGTCCCGCCGCAGCGAGCATATCGGCCAGGGCATTAACGGTGCGATCGTGGAAATGCCGGACTCGCTCCGCCTTGTCGGGCACGACCAGCGCCCGCTGCCGCGATTTGTCCTGCGTGGCGACTCCGGTCGGGCAGCGGTTGGTATGGCAGTTCATCGACTGGATGCACCCCAAGGCGAACATGTAGCCGCGGGCGGCGTTCGCCCAGTCGGCGCCGATCGCCAGGACCGCGGCAATATCGAAAGCGCTGATCAACCGCCCGGCCACGCCGATCCTGATCCGGTCCCGCAGGCCCGCGCCGGTCAGAACGTTATGGACGAACAGCAGGCCCTCGCGCATCGGCACGCCAAGGTGGTCGCTGAATTCGACCGGAGCCGCCCCGGTTCCGCCCTCGCCGCCGTCGACCACCACGAAGTCCGGCACCACTCCCGTTTCCAGCATGGCCTTGACGATCGCCATGAATTCCCACGGATGGCCGATGCAGAGCTTGAAGCCGACCGGCTTGCCCCCGGACAATCGGCGGAGCTGCGTGACGAAGGCCATCATCTCCAGCGGCGTAGTGAACGCCGAGTGCCGTGCCGGCGAGACGCAGTCGACACCGGCCGCAACGCCGCGCGTCTCCGCAATCTCGGGCGTGACCTTCTTGCCGGGCAAGATCCCGCCATGGCCCGGCTTGGCGCCCTGGCTCAGCTTGATCTCGATCATCTTGATCTGCGGATCGCCCGCCTGGGCCGCGAACCGCTCAGGATCGAAGCGTCCTTCCGCCGTCCGGCAGCCGAAATAGCCGCTCGCAATCTCCCAGACGATGTCACCGCCGAATTCGCGGTGATAGGGGCTGACGCTGCCCTCGCCCGTATCGTGGTAGAACCCACCGAGCGCCGCCCCTTTGTTGAGCGCGCGGATGGCATTCGCCGACAGCGACCCGAAGCTCATCGCCGAGATATTGAATATGCTCGCGCTGTAGGGCTGCCCGCACTGGTCGTTGCCGATAGTGATCCGGAACGTCCCGGGATCGGGTGGATCGACGGGGCACGTCGAATGCTGGACGAATTCGTAATCACGGGCATAGACATCCGCCAGAGTGCCGAACGGATGATCGGACGAAATCGCCTTGGCCCGGCGATAGACCAGCGAACGCTGCGCGCGCGAGAACGGCGTCGCCTCGTCTTCGGATTCCAGCAGGTATTGGCGGATTTCGGGCCGGATCATCTCGACCAGCCAGCGAATGTGGCCGATCACCGGATAGTTGCGCAGGACCGCGTGCTCGCGTTGCAGGACGTCCCACAGGCCGAGCAGGGCCAGCAGGCCCGGAACGGCGACGAGGACCCATCCCCAGAACCCCGAGGGCTCCAGCATCACGCCGACAGCCAGCAGCACCAGGCACAGGATCCAGGCCGTATATCGGCCAAGGCGCAATTTGGTCATCGTCTCTCCCTGTTGCCCGATCGCCCCGCGACCGCCCCGGTGCACCTACCAGGAGATAAGCAACCGGGAACCAAGGCATGGCAATCCGCCCAAGATTACCATTTGTCCATGTCACACAACCGCCCCGGAACTGTAACGCCCGCTACCTAGCCGCCGCCTCGCACAGCGGAGGCATACATGACTGTTTCAGGGTCGTTCCCACGAAATCTTCTCCTCGGCATTTCGGCGGTCGCACTGATGCCCGTCTCGGCCCATGCGGCTGACGCCGCGACGGCGGAGAGCTCGGCAGATGCCAGCCCCGCCACGGATATCGCCGAGGGCTCCGACATCGTCGTCACCGCCACGGCGGTCCACGAGATCGCTCCGGCGACCGCCTCGCTCGAAGCCCGGCAGCCCCAGGCGATCGTCAGCCGCTCGCTGATCGAGGATTCGCTGCCGGCGACCTCGGACTTCAACCAGATCGCGCTGATCACCCCCTCGGTGTCGAACTTGGGCGGCAGCAACGGCATCGGCCTGTCGGAATCGAAGGCGCAGATCCGCGGCTTCCAGGACGGCGAATACAGCATGACCTACGATGGCGTGCCCTTCGGCGACACCAACGATCCGACGCACCCTTCGACCACCTTCTTCCCCTCGAACACGATCGAGACGGTGGTGGTCGACCGCGGCCCGGGCAACGCCAGCCAGCTTGGCCAGGCGACGTTCGGCGGCAACATCAACCTGTTCAGCCGCGCCACGCGCGACGACTTCGGCGGCCAGCTCAAGGCCAGCTACGGCAGCTTCAACACCTACCTGCTCCGCGGCCTGCTCAATACCGGCGACATCGGCGGAGGGATCAAGGCGGTCTTCACCGGCCAGTACGCCCACACCGACGGCGCGTTGAGCTATGAGCGCTACAAGAACTACAACCTCTACGGGAAGGTCGTGATCCCGATCAGCCCGGACGTGAAGCTCACCTTCCTCGGCACCTACAACAAGAACCGCTTCAACCAGCCGGACAAGGACGGCGCGACGCTGGCCCAGCAGGCGCTCTACGGCAAGTACTTCGGCCTGAACGACGATCCCACAACGCCGCAGTATTACGGCTACAACCACACCGAAAAGACCACCGATTTCGAGATCCTAACCCTCGAGGCGAACTTCGCCCATGGCGCGCGGCTGACCAACCAGGCCTATACCTACTATTACGACAACGAGACGCTCTCCGCGCTCGACGTGACCGGCACGACGGCGAACACGACGACCAATGCCGCCGGGACCAAGATCATCGGCAACATCCCGGGCTATACCAAGACCAACAAGTACCGCGTCTATGGCGATATCCTGAAGCTGAAGCTGCCGCTCACCCCGTGGGCCACGCTGACCGCGGGCGGCCAGCTCGAATGGAGCAGCACCTACCGCCAGCAGACAGACGTCGACCTGACTACCGGCGGGTACAACTACATCGAGAAGAAGGTGACGGCCCCGGCAACAGGCCTCAATCCCGGTGAAGTCACCCCGCTCTATGTCAAGTTCGACCAGGATAGCCGCGGCAACCAGGCCACCGAATTCGTCGAGCTGGAGCTGCGTCCCGCGCCCGGGCTGACGATCACGCCGGGCTTCAAGCACGTCGACTTCACTCGCCAGATCTATGCGCGGTGGAACCAGACGACCCGTTATGCCCAGAATCTCACGGGCACCTGGTCGGCCAACCTGCCCTTCGTCCAGGCCAACTGGCAGGCGACGCCGCAGCTCGCCTTCTACGCGGAATATGCCAAGGGCTTCCTCGCTCCCCCGCTGAGCGCGCTCTATGTCGACAATCCGCAGTATTCGAACCTCGACCCGCAACGTTCGACCAACTGGCAGGCGGGCCTGGTCTATCATGGCGCCAAGCTCTCGATCGATTTCGATGGCTACTACATCGATTTCACCAACAAGTTCGCCAGCTCGGTCTCTCCGGTCCCCGGGGTCGGCACGGTGTGGAGCAACATCGGCGGCGCCGTTTACAAGGGGCTAGAAGGCCAGATCTCCTACGCGATCACGCCCAACATCGCGGTCTTCGCCAACGGCTCGATCAACAGCGCGAAGGCCAGCGACACCGGCCGGCAGGTCGCCTATGCGCCCAAGGGCACGGCGGCCGGCGGCGGGATCGTCAAGCAGGGGCC
>CALLNA010000164.1 GCA_938005655.1 uncultured Novosphingobium sp. | reverse complement strand
CCCGCCTCACTTCACCGCCGCGGCTTCGGCCGCGGGCACGACGTTGCCCGGCGTGACCCGGCTCGGCCCGAGCCCATAGGTCGCGAACACGGCCACGGCACCGAGGGCGAAACCCACGGCGAAGAAGCGGACCAGTCCGGACGTCAGGAAGCTCATCATCAATCCCATATGCGATTCGTCGCGGAGGCTAGGTGGGTAAAATCCGCTTGCCGCCAAGTGAATGGGCGGGGTTTTGGGCCAGTTGCGCGGCGAATCGACAGGATCGCGCGGCGAATCGTTTGGGCGTTGGGGCGGTGAGGCAGGCCATTGCGGCAAAAGCCGGGGCGACTTTGGTCGCGGCGCAACGGCCGGTTCGAAACGATTTCCTACAAAATGCGGACCTTCCCCACCCTGTTCGTCACCCCGGACTTGATCCGGGGTCCCGCTTGTTTGCCATAGGTAGGCAGGCCCAAAAAAGCGCCACGCCGCATCCCCGATCGGACTGTGCGCGAGAAGAAAGCGGGACCCCCGGGTCAAGCCCAGGGTGACGGGGTGAGGGTTGGATTGCCCTCCTCCCAACTCCCTAGTGCCGGAAGTGGCGCATTCCGGTGAAGACCATGGCCAGGCCGGCTTCGTCGGCGGCGGCGATGACTTCCTCGTCGCGGATCGAGCCGCCGGGCTGGATCACCGCGGTCGCGCCCGCCTCGGCCGCCGCCAGCAGGCCGTCGGCGAAGGGGAAGAAGGCGTCCGAGGCGACCGCGCTGCCAACCGCGCGGCTTTCGCTCCAGCCGTGGGTCTCGGCGGCTTCCTGGGCCTTGGCGGCGGCGATGCGTGAGGAATCGCGGCGGTTCATCTGGCCCGCGCCGATGCCGGCGGTCGCGCCGTCCCGGGCATAGACGATGGCGTTCGACTTGACGTGCTTGGCCACGGTCCAGGCGAAGAGGCAGTCCGCCAGCTCCTGCTCGGTCGGCTGGCGCCTGGTCACGACCTTGAGATCGGTGGGGTCGATGTGGCCGTCGTCGCGGTCCTGGACGAGGACGCCGCCGGCGATGATCGTGGTCATCTGGCCCTTGCGGCGCGGGTCGGGCAGGGCATCGACCAGCAGCAGGCGCAGGTTCTTCTTCTTCGTGAAGGCGGCGATGGCGGCCTCGTCGGCGCCGGGGGCGATCACGACCTCGGTGAAGATCTGGCAGATCGCCTCGGCGGTCGGCCCGTCGAGCGGGACGTTGGTGGCGACGATCCCACCAAAGGCCGAGACCGAATCGCAGGCCAGCGCCTCTTGCCACGCCTCCAGCAGGCTCGGCCGGGTGGCGACGCCGCAGGGGTTGGCGTGCTTGACGATCACCACGGTCGGCGCCCCGCCAGCGAACTCGGCGGCCAGCTCCAGCGCGGCGTTGGCGTCGTTGTAGTTGTTGTAGGACAGCTCCTTGCCCTGGACCTGGCGGGCCTGGGCGATCCCCGCGCCGTGCGGCCCGCCCGAGGTGTAGAGCGCGGCCTCCTGGTGCGGGTTCTCGCCGTAGCGCAGGGTGGTGACGAGCGAGGCGGTCATGGTCCGCTGCGCCGGGAACTTCACCGGCTGGTCGACCTGGGCGAACCACTGGCTGATCGTCGCGTCGTAGGCGGCGGTCGCGGCGAAGGCCTTGGCGGCCATGGCCTTGCGGAATTCGAGGCTGGTCGCGCCGGTCGCCTCGATCTGCGCGAGCAGGGCGGGGTAGTCGGCCGGGTCGGTCAGGATCGTGACGAACTGGTGGTTCTTCGCCGCCGAGCGGACCATCGAGGGGCCGCCGATGTCGATGTTCTCGATCATATCCTCGCGGCTGCCGCCGCGCGCCCAGGTCGCCGCGAAGGGATAGAGGTTGACCACGACGAGGTCGATCGCACCGATCGCGTGCTCGGCCATGGCCGCGGCATGCTCGGGATTGTCGCGCACGGCGAGGAGGCCGCCGTGGACCATCGGGTGCAGCGTCTTGACCCGGCCGTCCATCATCTCGGGGAAGCCGGTCAGGTCGGAGACGTCGCGCACCTCCAGCCCGGCCTCGCGCAGCGCCTTGGCCGTGCCCCCGGTCGAGACCAGCGCCACGCCGCGGGCGGCGAGGACGCGGCCCAGATCGGCCAGGCCGGCCTTGTCGGACACCGAAAGCAGCGCCCGGCGGATCGAAACGTCAGTCATGTCGAATGCTATCCCATTTTCTTCAGCAGCCAGGCGAAGTTTCCGCCACCGCGCGAAACGAGTCCCTGGAGCACGATCTGCTGGACCGCTTGGGGCCTTCCGGCCCCGTCTGTCCAGATGGATTCCTCGATCTTCAGCTCGGCGCCGCCCGAGCGGAACTGCCAGTAGGAGCCGTCGGGCAGGACCATGCCCACGCCCTGGCGATCCTCCGACAGGCCGACGTCGATGCCGGGGCCGAGGTGGAAGCGCACGGCGAAGCCGACCTTGCCGCGCTTGCCCTTGCGCCCGGTGGGCACCAGCAGGTCCTCGCCGCGCAGCTCGGTGCCGTCGTCGCGCAGGATCAGGATGCGGCGGTGGACCAGGCCGTGGCGCTGCGCATAGCCGTCGTGCGCCGCTTCCAGCCGGGTCGCGCCGCCGTTCTCGATCTCCAGCGTGCGGCGGTCGACCTCGACCTCGCCGACGCCCGAGCCGAGCTTGCCGTTGATCAGGACGGCGGTGGAGTTGGCGTCGTCGAGGGTCAGGGTCGAATGGGCGGCCGTGGCGCGCAGGCCCTGCTCCAGCCGCACCGGCATCAGCCCGCCGGCCGCCGCCGCGCCGCCGCAGTTGACGATCAGGCGGTGCCCGGCGTGGGAGAACTCCAGCGCCAGGGTCGAGGCGCAGCCGTAGCGGGCGTGGCGAGCCAGCGGCGGCGGCGCGGCGTCGAACTGGAGCACGCTCTTCTGCGCGACCACGCGCTGATAGCCCCACTGGCTGACGTCGCGCAGAGGGCGGGTGCGGACCCCGCTCGCCGCGACCAGCCCGGCGACCTCGTCGGCAGCCACGGCCCAGCCGCCCTGCCACGAGCCGAGCGAGCCGTCGCCATGGGTCAGGGCGAGCAACGGCGGGACCAGCATGGTCAGGATCGTGTCGAGCGCGGCCGGCGGCTCGCGGCGGGTGGCGCGATAGCAGGCGCGCAGCTTGGTCAGCAGCGCGATCGCCTCCATCTGGGCGACCGGGCTGCGCGAGAGCACCCCGCCGTCGTCGCCGACCAGCTCGCCCAGGGCCTGGACCAGGCCCGCCTCGCCGAACAGGCGGCGCGCGCGGCCCTCGGGCAGGAGGAGGCCGGCGGCGACCACGCCGCACCAGCCCGCGACCTCGGCCAGGCGGTCCTCGGCGCGGCCGACGTTGCGGTCGAGCCAGCGCGCGGTCTCGTTGATCGCGTTGAGCACCCGCGCCCGCAGCGCCTTGTCGGGCGAGGACAGGATCAGCGGGGCGTGGACCAGCCAGTTCAGCTCGCGCTGGCCGGCATAGCCGACGCTCCAGGCCGCGCCCTTGCCGGGGCGCGAGGGGATCTTCGGATTGGCCTCGAGCCAGGCGGCGAGCACACGCTCGGCAACGGGCACGACCTGCTCGCGCGGGGCGGCGGCCTCGAGGTCGGCGAGCCAGGAGAAGGTGTGGGCGACTCGCTCGACCGGCGGGGTGAGTCGCGCCGCGCCGCCGAAGTCGGCCTGGGCGATCGGCACCTTGAGCCCGTGGATCAGGAAGTGCCCGGCGCGCAGGGCGGTGCCGGAGACGGCGTCGCCCGGCAGCGGGTTCTGCACCGTGGCGAGCAGGCGCGGCCTCGCCGCCTTGCGGAACGGCGACAGCCCGCCGCGCATCCCCATCCGGTAGGCGAGGCGGATCAGCCGCTCGCCCGCGCCGACCGCGGGCGGGGCGAAGTCGGCCAGGGCCAGGGCGCGGCTGGGATCGAGCGGCTCGTCGCCGCGCGGCGCGCGTGCCGGGTCCGCCGCCTCGGCTACCACGCCCGCCTCCGCGCCGCCGGGCAGCGGCAGGGCGGTTTCGGCGCCCGGGCGCTGCGCGAACCCCCGACGGCTTCTGGGCTGGCGAGCATCGGCGAGCGCATCGGCCATCTGCTACCCCGCGGCCTTGAGCGCGGCGATGTTCGCCGCGTAGTGGTCAGGCCCGCCCTTGAAGCTGGCGGTGCCGGCGACGAGCACGTCGGCCCCGGCATCGGTGCAGGAGCGGATCGTGGTCACGTCCACCCCGCCGTCGACCTCCAGCAGGATCTCGCGGCCCGACTTGTCGATCATCTTGCGCACCGCCTCGATCTTGCGGAGCTGGCTGGCGATGAAACTCTGCCCGCCGAAGCCGGGATTGACGCTCATCACCAGGACGAGGTCGATCTCGTCGATCAGGTAGTCGAGCATCTTGGCCGGCGTCCCCGGGTTGAGCGAGACGCCCGCCTTCTTGCCGAGCGCCTTGACCGCCTGGACCGTGCGGTGGACGTGGGGGCCGGCCTCGGGATGGACCGTGATGATGTCGGCGCCGGCCGCGGCGAAGGCCTCCAGATAGGCGTCGACCGGCGAGATCATCAGGTGGACGTCGAACGGCTTGGCGCTGTGCGGGCGCAGCGCCTTAACCACCGCCGGGCCGATCGTGATGTTGGGGACGAAGTGGCCATCCATCACGTCGACATGGATCCAGTCGGCCCCGGCGGCGTCGATCGCGCGGACCTCCTCGCCCAGCCTGGCGAAATCGGCGGAGAGGATCGACGGGGCGATGAGCGGCGCGGCCATGACGGTGAAAACGGCTCCTTTCCTCCGCTCTAGGCACCACATCTTGGGGCTACAAGCGCGGTTCCGGTCGTTTTCCACACAGTATGGCGGCAAAGCTCGCGTCATCGCGCGTGGAGAGCGGCCTGCCCCGCCTTGACCCAATTCTGCCCAATTCAGTTCCTATTCACGCCCCGAATCGGATAGCCCGGAGAGACGAACTCCCGATCGGTCCCGACGCGCCGTTCCGCCCCCTGCCGACCGCGGCAGGCATCTCCCTCCGAAACGAGACAGGATTTACGCCCATGAGCCTGCCGAGACGTGCCCGCGCCGCGGCCCTTTCCCTTGCCTTCTTCGGCAGCTTCGGCGCGCTGGCCGCGCCGGCCGCCGCGCAAGGCGCGCCCGCCGGCTGCACCGGCAAGCCGAGCGCCACCTGGATCAACGTGATCGTCGAAGGCGTGCGGTCGAGCCGCGGGCTGATGGCGGTCACGCTCTACGAGGACAATTCGCGCAAGTTCCTGGTCAAGCACGGCTCGCTCTACGTCGGCCGCAGCCCGGCGACGGCCGGGACCACCCGGACCTGCATCTACCTGCCCCAGCCCGGGGTCTATGCCCTGGCGCTCTATCACGACGAGAACGCCAACCAGTCGTTCGACCGCACCGGGATCGGCCTGCCGGCCGAGGGCTACGGCTTCTCGAACAATCCGGCGACCCTGGCTGGCCTACCCTCGTTCCGCTCGGTCCGCCTGGCGATCCCGCGCACCGGGATGACCACGCGGATCCAGATGAAATATCCCTGAGAGGGGATGAAGGGCGACACCTTCTCCCCAATCCCGCTCCGTCACCCCGGGCTTGACCCGGGGTCCCGCTTCTTCAGGTGCAACCTATCGGACGAGCGGGAGGCACGGTCCCGTCCGCCGCAACAGGCAGCGGGACCCCGGGTCAAGCCCGGGGTGACGAGCATCTTGCCCGCAACTTCCCGCCTCGCTCTCCGCGCCTAGCGAGAGGGCGCGTAGATCTCGCGCAGCTCCGCCGGCGCCTGCTCCTCCGCCAGTGCATGGGCGCGCGGGTCGTCGACGTCGATCCACCAGGCCTCGCCGATGTCCATCGTCCAGGCGCGGCCCGCGTCGGCGAGGCGCTGCATCCCGTCCGAGAGGCTGCCGGGCTTGCCGTCCGCGATGGCCGCGGCGATCGCCCGAGCCAGCTCGGGCGTCGCCAGGAAGGCGCCGCAGTCGACCGCGTCGTATTCGGGAATGGTCTTGCCGATTGCCACGATCCGGCCGTCCGCGTCGCGCTTCACCCAGGTCGCGTCGTCGGGATCGACCAGCGGGCTGTCGATCCGGAAGTCGATCCCCAGCGTCACCCCGCGTTCCGGCGCACCCTGCGCTGCGAGGCCGCGCAGGATCTCGGCCGAGAAGATGTGGTCGGCCATCATCAGCAGGTAGTCGCCATCGATCCGCGCCGCCCCGGCCATGACCGAATAGCCGTTGGGGGTCGACCAGTCGGAAAGCCGCTCCGGCACGACCGGAATCCCGGTGCGCTCGGCCAGGCCCGGGAGGAAGGCTTCTAGCCGCTCCGCCTCGTGGCCCGTCACCACGACGACCCGCTCCGCGCCCGCCACCCTAGCCTGGCGCACGCCCAGCTCGATCAGCGGCACCCCGGCGATCGGGGTCAGCGGCTTGGAGGGCGACAGGGCGGAGAGGCGGCTGCCGTAGCCCGCGGCGATGATCAGCGCGTCCACAAAAAATCCTCCCCGGATCGGGGAGGTGGCAGCGGCGAAGCCGCTGACGGAGGGGGCTGGCCTTTGGGCGCAGCGCCCAGCCGATAGCCCCCTCCACCATCCTGCGGATGGTCCCCCTCCCCGTTACCGGGGAGGATCGATGGACCTTACTCGGCCGCGATGGCGGCTTCGGTGATGTATTCCTCGACCATCTGGGCCGCGGTGTCGTCGTTGAACTGCTGCGGCGGGTGCTTGCAGAAGTAGGCCGACGGGCCGATCAGCGCGCCGCCCTCGCCGCGCTCCAGCGCGACCTTGCAGCAGCGGATCGCGTCCATGACGCAGGCCGCCGAGTTCGGGCTGTCCTCGACCGAGAGGCGCAGCTCCAGGTTCATCGGCACGTTGCCCCACTGGTTGCCTTCGAGGCGCAGGAAGCAGAGCTTGTTGTCCTTCTGCCACGGCACGTAGTCGGACGGGCCGACGTGGATGTTCTCGTCCTCCAGGCGGGTG
Organism: uncultured Novosphingobium sp.; assembly: GCA_938005655.1. Classification (GTDB taxonomy): domain Bacteria; phylum Pseudomonadota; class Alphaproteobacteria; order Sphingomonadales; family Sphingomonadaceae; genus Novosphingobium. The sequence goes on along the minus strand of CALLNA010000164.1, from coordinate 7,777 downwards.
GCGAGCATCGCCTGGACCGCCTCGGTCTTCGAGGTCTTCTTGCTGCCCAGCCGCTGGCGGTCGAGCATGTTCATGAAGTCGGTGTTGCCGCCGGTGTTGAGCTGGTAGGTCTTCTCGACCTGGACGCCGCGGGCGCCGAACAGGCTGGAGAGGACGCGGTGGACGATGGTGGCGCCGATCTGCGCCTTGATGTCGTCACCGACGATGGGGATGCGCTTCTCGGCGAAGCGGCGTTCCCACTCGGGGCGGCTGGCGATGAACACCGGCATGCAGTTGACGACCGCGACGCCCGCCTCGAGCGCGCATTCCATGTAGAACTCGGTCGCGTCTTCCGAGCCGACGGGCAGGAAGTTCAGGAGGACCTCGGCGCCCGACTGCTTGAGCGCGGCGACGATGCCTTCGCGGGTCGCTTCGGGCGCGTCGGCGACGATGAAGCCCTTCTCGCCGGCCGTGGTCATGTGCTCGGCGACGCCGTCCAGCACCTTGCCCATCATCACCTTGGCGCCGGTGGCCGGCACCTGGGGGAAGAACACCGTGGTGTTGTTAGGAGCGGCGAAGATCGCCTCGGCAATGTCCTTGCCGACCTTGCGGGCATCGACGTCGACGCCCAGAACGAACTCGACGTCGCCGGCGCCGTAGCCGCCGATGCGGTCGTGGATCAGGCCTTGCGACGAGTTGTTCGAACGATAGTGCGCAACACCCTGGACCAGTGAGCTGGCGCAGTTGCCTACGCCGATCACGGCAACCTTGATTGGCTTCATTTAAACGATCCCTTCAGGCAGGCGCCCGCGCGCCCCACTCGGTAATCCCGCCTCATTGTTAAAACCCGCGCCAAAAGCAAGAGGTTTGAGCGTCTGCCCGTCGCGTTGTCGTTAACGGTGTGGCGCGAACGGGACGGGCCGAGAGCCGGTTCGGTTCGTCGCCGCGGCCGCGCGGCCCGTCGCGGCGCGCCCGTCCGCCGCGAAGGTGTTGCTTGTTGCCGGGGCCGCGATAAAGACGCCTCAGGGAACCGCGCAAGGCGCGGCAATGCGGAACGGACGGGTCTTGAGCGCAATCGACGAGGGCATGGCGGCCGCCGAACCCGCAGCGGGCAGCGGAGCGAAAAGCGCGGATCGGGCCATGCAGCGGCCGCAGCGCAAGCGCGAGCTCCAGGACGGGCTCAACCACTATCTCTACCACCCGCTCGCCTGGCAGCTCGCCCGGCTGCTGGCGCGCACCCCGATCACGCCCAACGCGGTCTCGGTGATCGGCGGCTGTTTCGTCGTCGCGGCGGGAATCGCCTATGCCCAGCCGTGGTGGCCGGTCTCGGCCCTGCTCGGCATGGTCCTGCACATGACCTGGCACGTGGTCGACGGGGCCGACGGCGACCTCGCCCGGATGACCGGCCGGTCGAGTCCCTTCGGCGAGATGATCGACGGGGTCTGCGACTATACCAGCCACGTCATCCTCTACTTCATCCTCGGCTGGCTGCTGTGGCGCCAGGACGGCTCCATCGCCTGGTGGCTGATGTGGGCCGCCGGGCTCAGCCATTTCGTCCAGGCCAACCACGTCGAGGTCCAGCGCCGGCAGTACCAGTGGTGGGTCTACGGCACCCCGTGGATCCGCCACAGCCACGGCGACAAGGACGCGGCCACCCGCAAGAGCCTGTTCGGCGGCGTGGTCTCGTTCTACCTCGCGCTCGCCGCCGGGATGACCCCCCATGCCCACCGCATCGACGAGGCGGTCGAGGCGGCCAAAGACGATCCCGCCGCGCAGGAGCGCATCCGCCGGATCGCCAGGGCCGGGGAGGCGCCGCTGCTGCCGCTGCTCAAGGTGCTCGGCCCCAACCCGCGCGCGATCGTGCTCGGCCTGTCGATGATCGCCGGGACGCCGCTCTATTACTTCCTCTACCAGGCGGTGTTCCTGAACCTGCTGCTGGCGCTGTCGGTCGTCCTGCACAACCGCGCGGCGAAGCGGATGGCCCTGGAGATTTCGGCCTAGGCTCGTTCCGGTTCCGATTGAACCGGAACGAGCCTGGAATTTCCCTTGTTTACCGTGATTTTCCGAGTCGGCAGGTGATTCCACCTGCCTCGAAATCACTCTAGGAATGCGCCGCGGGAGGACTATCATCCTTCCCATGCTGCCCGAAACCCTGCTGCGCGAGGCGAACGGCCTTGCCGAGCGCATCGTCGCCCTGCGCCGCGCGATCCATGCCGAGCCCGAGATCGGCCTGCACACCCCCATGACCCGCGACAAGGTCCGCGCCGCCCTGGCCCACCTGCCGCTCGAATGGCGCGAGGGGCCCTCGACCACGGGCCTCGTCGCCGTGCTCAGGGGCGAGGCCGGCGCGGGCCGCCGCGTCCTGCTGCGCGGCGACATGGACGCCCTGCCGATGCCCGAGGAGACCGGCCTGCCCTTCGCCTCGACCATTCCCGGCCGGATGCACGCCTGCGGCCACGACGCGCACACGGCGATGCTCGCCGGCGCGGCCGAACTGCTCTGCGCCCGGCGCGACCAGCTCGCGGGCGAGGTCCTGCTGATGTTCCAGCCGGGCGAGGAGGGCTACCACGGCGCCCGCCTGATGCTCGACGACGGGCTCCTCGGCGGCGGCAAGCACGGGCCGCTGCCCGACGCCGCCTTCGCGCTCCACGTCATGCCCAATGCGCCGCACGGGCTGGTCGCCGGGCGCGCCGGCCCGCTGATGGCCGCCGCCGACCAGATCGACATCGTGGTCGAGGGGCGCGGCGGCCACGCCTCGATGCCTTACCAGACGCGCGACCCGGTGCCGGTGGCCTGCGAGATCGTCCTCGCCCTCCAGGCGATGGTCACGCGGCGGTTCAACGCCGCCGACGCCGTGGTCGTGACGATCACCTGCCTCGACGCGGGCACGGCGCACAACGTGATTGCCGACCGGGCGCGGCTCAAGGGCACGATGCGCTCGCTCTCGCCCGAGCACCGCGCCCACCTGCGCGAGGCGGTCGTGCAGCTCGCGACGGGCATCGCCCTGGCCCATGGCCTCTCGGCCGAGGTCACGGTGACGGAAGGCTTCCCGGTCACGGTCTGCGATGCCCGCGCGGTCGACTTCGGCGAAGCGGTGACGCAAGCGCTGTTCAGCGAACAGGGCTTCCACCGCCTGCCCGCCCCGATCATGGGCGCGGAGGACTTCGCCTATGTCCTCGAACAGGTGCCCGGCGCGATGTTCTTCCTCGGCGTCGCGCACGAGGGCGACGATTGGGGCTCCTGCTGCGGCATCCACTCGCCGCGGATGATGGTCGATGAGAGCGTCATGCCCCGCGGCGCGGCCTTCCTCGCCGGGCTGGCCGAACGGTTCCTCGCCGAAGGCTTCGGCGCAGGCTAGGCGCGCCATGACCGAACGGACCACCAACAGCGCGATCGCGATCGTTCCCTGCAACGACCTCGACGCCGCCGAGCGGTGGTGGGGCAAGCTGGGCTTCGCCCGGCCCCGCCCCGAAGACCCGGAAACCTTCGCGGACTATCGCATCCTGTCCGACGGCCAGGGCGCCGAGGTCCACCTCCAGGCCGCGGTCCCGGGCTGGGTCGTGCCGGGCCGCAACCCCTTCGGCATCTACCTCTCCACCCCGCGCGTCGACGAGCTCGCCGCCCTGGCGCGCGAGGCGATCATCGAGCCCGGCAAGACGCCCGCCGACAAGCCCTGGGGCATGTACGAATTCGCGCTCGCCGGCCCGGACGGCCTCCTCGTCCGCGTGGGCTGGCCCAGCCGCCTGCGGCGCAAGGCGTGACCGCCCGCGCCGCCGCCGGGACGATCGCTTCGCATGATGGCGGGGAGAGCTGGCGCACCCGAGAGGATTCGAACCTCTGGCCTCTGCCTTCGGAGGGCAGCGCTCTATCCAGCTGAGCTACGGGTGCGTCGGCGGGGCGGTTAGCAGAGCTTCGCGGGGCTGGCCAGCGGTATGTCGCGGAACCGGAAAGCTTAGCGAATTGGCAACCGAGGCGTGACTATGCGGAAGGGATGACCGCCGCCTCGCCTCCTCCGCTCAATCCCGGCGCGCCGGGGCTCGCCCCGGCTCCGGCGGCGGATTTCGGCGGGAAATGGGCGGCGCTGCTCCAGGCCGCCGGAGTCGTCGCCGCGCTCGCCGGGCGGACGGGCGAGTCGATTCGCGCCGAGGTCCGCGACTTTCCGCAGGCCATGGCCGCCGCCGGGGGCTGGCGGCTGGCCCTCGCCGCGCAGGGGGTCGACGACCTTGCCGCAGTGATGGAGCCGGGCCTCGCCGCGCTGCTGGCGATCCACGGCCGCGGCGCCGATCCGGCCGTGGCTGCCGAGGCCCTGTGGGAGGAATTCGCGGCGGCGCGCGGCGCGCTGCTGGCGCTGCTCCCGCCGCCGGTCGCCTGATCGCTCCCCCTCCCCCGGTCCTCCACCGCTTTCGCGGCTTGCGGAGTTCATGATCTGTTCCTATGCTGGCGGGATGAACCGGCCGCTTGCGATTCTCCGCCCCCTCGAGTCTTCGGGCGAAAGCCCCGATCCGGGCGAGCGCGCCGCGCGGGCCGTGGCGCGGGGGATCTGCCGGCTGTTCGCGCGCAACGACATCTGGTGCCTCGGCGAGATGCCGCTGCGCTCGGGCAGGCGGGCAGACCTGATGGGGATCGACGCCAAGGGCCGGATCGTGATCGTCGAGATCAAGGTCGCCCGCGCCGACCTGCTCGGCGACGCCAAGTGGCCCGACTACCTCGACCATTGCGACCGCTTCTACTGGGGCCTCTCGCCCGATCTCGACCGCGCCTGCCTGGAGACCGAGGCCTTCATGCCCCACGCCTGCGGGGTGATCGTCGCCGACGGCTACGACGCCGAGATCGTCCGTCCCGCGCCCGCCCTGCCGCTCGCGCCCGCGCGCCGCAAGGCGGAGACCGAGCGGCTCGCCCGCGCCTCGCTGCGGCGGCTGGTGACCGGCGCCGATCCGCATACCGTGCAGTGGGGCGTCGAGGGATGAGGCTGGACCTGCGCGCCTTGCTGTCCGCGCTCGCGGCCGTCGCGGCGCTGACTACCGTGCCGTACGCCGGCGCCGCCGTTCCCGCGCCGCGCGTCGGCGTCGCCGGCCTCAACGGCCTGCCCCAGCCGCTGCCGCTGCCTTACGACGAGCGCGCCGACGCCGCGCGCCAGGTGGCGCAGGCCAGGGCCCGCGCCCGGGCCGAGGGCAAGCGGCTGCTGATCGACCTCGGCGGCAACTGGTGCCCGGATTGCCGCGTCCTCGCCGGGGTGATGGCCCTGCCCGAGGTCGCCGCCTTCCTCCGGCGGCACTACGTGACGGTCTATGTCGACGTCGGCCGGCTCGACAGGAACACGCAGATCGCCCGGCGCTATGGAATCGAGCGGCTGACCGGCGTGCCGGCCGTGCTGGTCGTCGACCCGCGCAGCGACCGGCTGCTCAACCCCGGCCGCACCTTCGCGCTGGCGGACGCGCGAAATATGACCCCGCAGGCGCTGGCCGACTGGCTGGCGCAATGGCTGTAGCCCGATGCCGTCCCGCCGCGACCTGATCCGGATGACCCCCGACGAGGTGCGGGCCTATCTCGGCGCGCAGCGGCGGATCATCGTCGTCACCATCGGCCCCGACGGGATGCCGCACCCGATGCCGATGAACTACGGCCTCGACGATGCGGGCCGGGTGATCATGTCGACCTTCCGCAAGAGCCAGAAGGTCCGGAACCTGGAGCGCGACGGCCGGGCCACCCTGCTGGTCGAAAGCGGCGAGGACTACGGCCAGCTCAAGGCGGTGATCCTCTTCGCCGAGGTCGAGATCATCGACGATCCGGCCGAGGTGCGCGCGCTGATGAACCTGATGAAGGCGAGCGACAGCCTGGCCGGCTCGATGGACGAGGACCGCAATGCGCAGGTCCGCGCCTCGGTCGCCAAGCGGGTGGTGCTGCGCTTCACCCCGTTCCGCACGATCTCGTGGGACCATGCCAAGCTGGGCGGGTTCTACTGAGGCGAAGCCGGCGGGGCGGGGGGGGGCCGCTCGGCCCGGGCCGCCGGCACGGCCCGTTTCCCCGCCTTGGCGAGCATCGGCCAGTCGGCGATCTCGTCCAGCGTGCGCCGGCAGCCGAGGCAGAATCCGTCAGCCGGATCGATCCGGCAGACGCCGGTGCAGGGGGATTCGACGGAGCGCATCGCACCCACCCTTGTAATTTTCTTGCTTTTTGTTGCAATGCACACTAGATGGCCGCCAGCAGATCGGCGCGCGGAGGCAAATCCCTCGCCGCAGTTCGGTGCAGCGTGAGGCCCGCGTTTCAGCGCAGCGGCCGGCCCGAACGAACGATCCGCCGCATCGCTGAAGCTTCCTTCTTCACGCAGGGTCGCATCGAAACGAACCCTTGCCCGCGCCCGGCTTCCGTCCGGCGCGCGCCGCTATCCTGAAAGATTTTTCCATGTCTTATTTCACCGACCTTGGCCTGGCCGAGCCCATCCTCCGCGCGCTCGGCGCCAAGGGCTATGCCGACCCCACGCCGATCCAGCGCCAGGCGATTCCCGCCCTGCTCCAGGGCCGCGACCTGCTCGGCATCGCGCAGACCGGCACCGGCAAGACCGCGGCCTTCTCGCTGCCCTCGCTCCACCGCCTCGCCGCCGATCCCAAGCCGCGCAAGAACGCCTCGTGCCGGATGCTGGTGCTCTCGCCGACGCGCGAGCTGGCCGCCCAGATCGCCGAGAACATGCGCGGCTATGCCAAGTACCTCGACCTCTCGGTCCAGTGCGTGTTCGGCGGCATTCCCGTCGGCAAGCAGGCCCGCGCCCTGGTGCCGGGCTGCGACGTGCTGGTGGCGACGCCGGGCCGTCTGCTCGACCTGATCGACCAGCGCGCCCTGACCCTGCGCAACGTCGAGATCTTCGTGCTCGACGAGGCCGACCAGATGATGGACCTCGGCTTCATCGTGCCCTTGAAGCGCGTGGCCAACCTGCTGCCCAACAACCGCCAGAGCCTGTTCTTCTCGGCGACCATGCCCAAGGCGATCGCCGAGCTGGGCAAGCAGTTCATCCACGATCCGGTGCGGGTCGAGGTCGCGCCGCAGTCGACCACGGCCGAGCGCGTCGAGCAGTACGTCGTCCACATCAACCAGGCGGAGAAGCAGGCGCTGCTGACCCTGCGGCTCAAGGCCGGGCTGGCCGAGGGGCAGGTCGACCGCGCCCTGGTCTTCACCCGGACCAAGCACGGCGCCGACCGCGTGGTGCGCCACCTCAACACCGCCGGGGTCAACGCCGCGGCGATCCACGGCAACAAGAGCCAGGCCCAGCGCACCGCCGCGCTGAGCGCCTTCCGCCAGGGCGCGACGCCGATCCTGGTGGCGACCGACATCGCCGCGCGCGGGATCGACGTCTCGGGCGTGAGCCACGTGTTCAACTTCGAGATCCCCAACGTGCCCGAGCAGTACGTCCACCGCATCGGCCGCACCGCGCGGGCCGGGGCGGACGGCGTCTCGGTGAGCTTCGTCGCCCCCGACGAGAAGCCCTACCTGCGCGACATCGAGCGGCTGACCGGCGTCAAGCTGATGCCCCAGGCCCTGCCCGAGGACTTCCAGAAGGAGGCCGCCCGCCTGCCGCTGCCCTCGCGCAAGCCGGCCGAGGCCGCCCAGGACGCCCGCCGCGAGGAGCGCGACGCGCGCGGCCGCGGCAGTCGCCCGGGCGGACGCGGCGGTCAGGCGCGCGACGGCCAGGGCCGCAACAACAACGTCAGCCGCGGCGGCCAGGGCCGGGACGGCCAGTCGCGCGACGCCCATGCCCGCAACGACCGCAACCGCGCGCCGCAGCGCGGCCCGGTGTTCAACCCGC
>CALLNA010000163.1 GCA_938005655.1 uncultured Novosphingobium sp. | reverse complement strand
GCGCGACCTCGCCGACTGGAAGACCATCACCGACTTCGTCGCCGTGGTCCAGACGCAGGAGCGGCTGCGGACCCTGCTGCTGCTGACCATCGTCGATATCCGCGCGGTCGGCCCCGGCACCTGGAACTCGTGGAAGCGCCAGCTCCTCAACGAGCTGTACGACGCGGCCGAGGAGCGCTTGCGCCTGGGCCACGCCCAGCACGGCCGAACGGAGCGGATCGCGGCGAAGAAGGCGATGGTGGCCGAGGCGCTGGGCAAGCGCGGCAAGCTGGTCGAGACGCAGGGCCGCCAGCTCGGCGACGCCTACTGGATCGCCGAGCCGGTCGACGTCATCGCCCTCAACCTCGCGCAGATGGACGCCGCCCAGGGCGCGCCGCTGACCGTCACCACCGAATACGACGCCGGCCGCGGGGCGACCCTGGTCATGGTCCTGGCGACCGACCATCCCGGCCTGTTCTACCGGATCGCGGGGGCCATCCATCTCGCCGGCGGCAACATCATCGACGCGCGCATCCACACCACGCGCAACGGCATGGCGGTCGACAACTTCCTGGTGCAGGACCCGCTCGGCCGCCCCTTCATGGAGGAGGACCAGCTCGCCCGGCTCAAGACCGCGATCGCCGATGCCCTGGCCAACCGGGTCAAGCTGGTGCCCCAGCTCGCCGCCCGCCCGCTCGCCCGCCCGCGCATGGAGGCCTTCGCCGTGCGCCCGCGCGTCGAGTTCGACAACAAGGCGTCGAACCGCTTCACCGTGGTCGAGATCAGCGCCCGCGACCGCCCGGCCCTGCTCAACCGCCTGGCCCGCGCGCTGTTCGAGAGCCGCCTGATCGTCCATTCCGCCCATATCGCCACCTATGGCGAGCGCGCGGTCGACACCTTCTACGTCACCGACCTGCTGGGCGAGAAGATCGACCCCGCCCGCGCCAAGGCGGTCGAGGCGGCCCTGCTCGAAGCCGCGGGCGAGGAGACCGTCGAGGTCGAGGTGGCGTGAGGGCGGGATGATCTCGCCGCGCGACCTCGAAGCCTACCTGCACGAACAGATCCCGCTCTCGGCGGCGATGGAGGTCTCGGTCCGGTCGGCGTCCGCGGAGGCCGTGGTCCTGTCGGCGCCGCTCGGCCCGAACATCAATCATAAACGCACGGCCTTCGGCGGCAGCATCGCGACGCTCGGCATCCTCGCCGCCTGGTCGCTGCTGCACCTGCGGCTGCTGGAGGCCGGGCTGCGGTGCGAGGTGGTCATCCAGTCCAGCCACATGGACTATGACAAGCCGATCACGGGGGCGTTCGAAGCCCGCTCGGCGCTTGCCGAGCCCGAAGGCTGGCCGGCGTTCCTCAAGATGCTGACCCGCCGGAAGGCGGCGCGGATCGCGGTGGCTTCGCAACTGCTGTTCGAGGACGGCGTCGTCGGCCGGTTCAGCGGCAAGTTCGTCGCGTTCCTGGTCGCCTAGCCTTCGTTTCACGGTTGCGGCACCGGCCCGCTCCCACGTTAGCAGGACAAATTCCAGCTTAATCCACGAAGGCCCGCTCGATCACGAAGTCGCCCGGCTTGGCGTTGGAGCCCTCGGTGAAGCCGAGCCCGGTCAGCTTGGCCTGAAGCTCGCGGATCATCGCCGTGGAGCCGCAGAGCATGACCCGGTCGGTCGCCGGATCGAACCGCTGGGCGCCGACGAGCGGGTGGCCGAACAGCGCGCCGCTGTCGATCAGGTCGCCGATCCGGCCGGTGGTGCGGAACGGCTCGCGGGTGACGGTCGGCAGGTAGTGGAACTGGAGCAGCGCCTGGTCCCCGACCAGCGGATCGCCGGCAAGCTGGCTTTCCAGCAGGTCGCGGAAGGCGAGGTCGCCGACCTGGCGGACGCAGTGGACGAGGAGGACCTGGCTGAACCGCTCATAGACATCGGGATCGCGCGCCAGGCTCAGGAACGGGGCGAGGCCGGTGCCGGTCGAAAGCAGGAACAGCCGCTTGCCGGGGAGCAGGGCGTCGGTGACGAGCGTGCCCACCGGCTTGCGGCCGAGGAAGATCGGGTCGCCGGGCCGGATCTGCTGGAGGCGCGAGGTCAGGGGGCCGTCGGGCACCTTGATCGAGAGGAACTCCAGCTCGTCGGCATAGGCCGGGCTGGCGATCGAATAGGCGCGCAGCTGGGGCCGGCCCCCGCCCGCCTGGTCCGCGTCCATCAGCCCGATCATCACGAACTCGCCCGAGCGGAAGCGGAACGAGGGCGGCCGGGAGATCGAGAAGCTGAACAGGTGCTCGTTCCAGTGCCGGACCGAGCGAACTTCCTCGACCGTCAGCGCCGCCGAGGGCGCGAGAGCGGAGGTCTGGCGGTTGCTCATCACTTGGTTTCCTTGTGCGTTTCGTAGGCCGGGCCGGCCGGATCGAGCCCGGCTGCGGCGAGCCGGGCCACGGTGGCCATCGCGGCGAGCGAGATCGCCGTCACCGCATGGTCCTCGACCAGCAGCGCCAGGGTCGCCTCGACCCGCTCGGTCCGGCCGAGGGCGGCGTCGCGCCAGAGGCCGGAAAGGATCGCCTCGTCCTCGCCGATCCGCGCGCAGCGCATCGGCTGGATGGCGAGCTGCTCCAGCGCGTCGCGGTTGAGCAGCGCCATGACCATGTTGAACTCGGGCAGGGCCGAGAGCGCGTCGATCCCGGCGAAGCCCTTGGTCAGCGCGACGGGCGGGCAGGCGCCTTGCGCCCTGGCGTGGGACCAGCCGCGCATCGCCCAGAGCAGGAAGCGCCCGCCGTTGGAAAGGCGGTCCACCGGCTGATCGACGAAATCGTACATGGGCTCGCTCCTGCGCCTGGGATGAATCTCCCATAGGCTATTGCGAGTCAGTTGCAATAACTATTCCGTCGTCGCGGACGTTTATGGCCTTCTCCCTCAGGCGGCCGCCGCGCGCAGCCTTTCCACCGCCGCCTGCTGGCCGATCAGCGGCAGCAGGGCGGCCATGTCGGGGCCGTGGTCGCGCGCCGTGAGGGCCTGGCGCAGCGGCAGGAACAGGGCCTTGCCCTTGCGCCCGGTCGCTTCCTTGAGCGAGGCGGTGAGGAGGTGCCAGGGGTCCTCGCCCCATTGCTCGGCCTCGAGCGTGTCGGCGGCGAGGAGGAGGTAGCCGGCGTCGGCCTCGTCGATGGCCGGCGGCGCGACCGGGCCGGTGACGACCGCCCACCATTCCGCCGCCTCGCCGATATGGGCCAGGTTGGGGCGGATCGCCTCCCACCCGGCCTCGCTCATCCCCGCGGGCAGCAGGTGGGCGACGCGGGCGAAGGGCAGGCGGTGGACGATGCCCGCGTTGACCCGGTGCAGCTCCGCCTCGTCGAAGCGGGCGGGCGCGCGGCCGAAGCGGGCGAGGTCGAAGCCGGCGGCAAGCTCCCCGGCGGTCAGCGCCGGATCGACCGGGTCGGCGGTGCCGAGCCGCGCGAGCAGGGCGACCAGGGCCTCGGGCTCGATCCCCGCCTCGCGCAGCTCGACGACGCCCAGCGAGCCGAGCCGCTTGGACAGCTTGCCCTCGGTGCCGACCAGTAGCGCCTCGTGAGCGAAGCGCGGCGCTTCGGCGCCCAGGGCGGCGAACATCTGCACCTGGGTCGCGGTGTTAGAGACGTGGTCCTCGCCGCGCAGCACGTCGGTCACGCCCATCGCCACATCGTCGATCACGCTCGGCAGCATGTAGAGCCACGAGCCGTCGGCGCGGCGGATGACCGGATCGGACATCTGCGCGGGGTCGAAGTGCTGGGGCCCGCGGATGCCGTCCTGCCATGCGATGGCGGAGTCGCGGTCGAGCAGGAAGCGCCAGTGCGGGCGCTCGCCCGCCGCCGCCTTGGCCTGGTGGTCGGCCTCGCTCAGCGCCAGCGCGGCGCGGTCGTAGATCGGCGGCAGGCCGCGGCCGAGCAGGACCTTGCGCTTGAGGTCCAGCTCCTGCGCGGTCTCGTAGCAGCGATAGACACGGCCCGCCGCAGCGAGCCGCGCGAACTCGGCCTCGTAGAGGGCGAAGCGCGCCGACTGCCGCTCCTCGCCGTCCGGCGTCAGGCCGAGCCAGGCGAGATCGGCGCGGATGTCCTCGACATAGTCCTCGCGGCTGCGCTCCGTGTCGGTGTCGTCGATCCGCAGCAGGAAGCGTCCCCCGCTCCGCTTCGCCAGCAGCCAGTTGTGCAGCGCCATGCGGACGTTGCCGACGTGAAGCCGTCCCGTGGGCGAGGGGGCGAAGCGGGTGGTGACGGTCATCCCCGCCCTATAAGCCTTTGCGCCGCGCTGGAAAGCGTCAGTCGCCGTCCTTGCGCTGCCGGTCGAGCTGGTGGGAGCGCCAGCGCAGCAGCATCCCGCAGACCGACAGCGCCATGCCGGCGGCCAGCGCGGCCATGGTCCAGGCGTCCTTGGCGGCGACCTTGAACGCCGGGATGGCAAGCAGGACCACGCTGAGCGCCGAGACCAGATAGCCCCGGCCCTTGAGGTCAGGCCCCCTTTGCATCCTAGGCCGTCCGGAACGCCTGGGTGATCGGATAGCGGCGGTCGCGGCCGAAGTTGCGGCTGCCCAGCTTGACCCCAGGCGGGGCCTGGCGGCGCTTGTATTCGGAGAGGTGGAGCAGGCGCTCGATCTTCACCACGATGTCGCGCTCGAAGCCTTCCTGGACGAGCTGGCCGACGCTTTTCTCGTGCTCGACCAGGCCCTGGAGGATCGGATCGAGCACCTCGTAGGGCGGCAGCGAATCCGAATCCTTCTGGTCCGGGCGCAGCTCCGCGCTGGGCGGCTTGGTCAGGATGTTCTCGGGGATCACCGGACCGTCCGGGCCGAGGCCGATCCGCGGGCGATGCTGATTACGCCAGCGGGAGATGGCGAAGACGGTCATCTTGTAGGCGTCCTTCAGCGGGTTGTAGCCGCCCGCCATGTCGCCGTAGATCGTCGCGTAGCCGACGCTCATCTCGCTCTTGTTGCCGGTGGTCAGCAGCATCGGGCCGAATTTGTTCGACAGCGCCATCAGCGTCACCCCGCGGACGCGCGATTGCAGGTTCTCCTCGGTGAGGTCGGGCGCGGTCCCGGCGAAGGGCGCGGCGAGCATCTCGCCGAAGCCGTCGACCGCCGGCTGGATCGGGATGATCTCGTGGCTGCATCCGATCAGGCGCGCGCATTCGGCGGCGTCGTCGAGGCTCTCCTGGCTGGTGTAGCGGCTCGGCAGCATGACGCAGCGGACCCGCTCCGGACCGAGCGCGTCGGCGGCGATCGCGGCGCAGATCGCGCTGTCGATCCCGCCCGAGAGGCCGAGCACAACGCCGGGGAAGCCGTTGCGGTTCACGTAGTCGCGCAGGGCCAGGACCATCGCGCAGTAGATGTCCTCGGGATGGTCGGCGAGGGCGGCGATCTCCCCGCGGTCGCAGCGCCACCCCTGGGCGGTGCGGGTCCAGTGGGTCTGGACCTCCTGCTCCTCCCAGTCCTTCATCTGGACCGCGAGGGTGCCGTCGCCGTTGACGACGAAGCTCGCCCCGTCGAAGACCAGCTCGTCCTGCCCGCCGACGCGGTTGACGTAGGCCAGCGGCAGCCTGGTGTCGACCGCGCGGAGCTTAGCCACGCCGTCGATCCGTAGGGTGTCCTTGTCGATCTCGTAGGGGCTGCCGTTGACCACGATCAGCAGCTCGGCGCCGAAGTCGGCGAGGTGGCGGCAGACGTCGGGCTGCCAGATGTCCTCGCAGATCGGCACGCCGATCATCGTGCCGCGGAACACGATCGGCTCGGGCAGGGGACCGGGCTGGAACAGGCGGACCTCGTCGAAGGTGCCATAGTTGGGCAGTTCGTGCTTGAAGCGGGTCGCCTGGACCTTGCCCTGGTCGAGCAGGGCGACGCCGTTGTGCAGCGCCCCGTCCTGGACGAAGACCGAGCCGACCAGCATCGCCGGCCCGCAATCGGCCGTCGCCCGGGCCAGCGTCTCCAGCTCGGCCGCCGCGCGCTCGATCAGGGCGGGCTTGAGGATCAGGTCTTCGGGCGGATAGCCGATCAGGTTCAGCTCGGGAAAGACGACGAGGTCGGAGCCCGCCGCGGCGGCGCGCTCGCGCACCTTGAGCATCGCGGCGGCATTGCCGGCCAGGTCGCCGACGATCTGGTTGGTCTGGGCGAGGGTGATCTTGAGCGTGTCGGCCATGGTCGAGACTTAGGAAGGGAATGGGTCGGGGGCAATCGGGTTCCATTTGCCGCCGCGATATGCACACTCCGGGCAAGCGAAAAAAACGAGAGGAGTCCGAACGATGGACAAGCTGCGCGTCATCCAGTGGAACACCGGCAAGGTCGGCAAGCTCGCGATGCGGGCGGTGCTCGACGATCCGCGGCTGGAGCTGGTCGGGGTCTATGCCCATTCGCCGGACAAGGTCGGCAAGGACGCGGGCGAGCTCTGCGGCCGGCCGGAAACCGGGATCAAGGCGACCGACGACATCGACGCGCTGATCGCGCTCGGCGCGGATTCGGTGCTCTACACCCCGTTCGAGGGTAACGTGGACCACGCCGTGCGCCTGCTGGGGGCGGGCATGGACGTGGTCAGCACCAACCTGTTCCTCCACTCGGGCGGGGTCCAGGGCGAGGTGCGCGAGCGGCTCGACGCGGCGGGGCGCAAGGGCGGGGCCTCGCTCTATATCACCGGGATCAACCCCGGCTGGGTCAACGCGATCACCGCGGCGATGACGGCCGTGTGCCGCAAGGTCGATTCGGTCAGCCTGGTCGAGAGCGCCGATTGCTCGGTCTACGAATCGGTGGAGACCTGGGGCTACCTCGGCATCGGCGAGCCCGGCGGGATGACGCCTGAGCTGAAGGAGCGGGCGCGCTCCTGGCTGATCCTGTTTCGCGACGCCGTGCTGCGGGTCGGCGACGCGATGGGCTACGTCTTCGACGACATCGAGTTCTTCTGCGACTACGCGACCGCGGCCGAGACGGTCGACCTCGGCTGGCTGAAGATGGAGCAGGGCACCAACGCCGCCCTGCGCGGCGGGTGGAACGGCAAGGTCGGCGGCAGGACGGTGATGAACCTCACCGTTGTCTGGTATCTGACCAAGCGGCTCGCCGAGGGCTGGACGATCGACGAGGACCAGTATCACCTGGTGATCGAGGGCGAGCCGCACATCGATACGCGCATCCGCTTCACCCCGCCGGCGCACTGGAAGAACCACGACTGGGACACGATGACCGCCCTGCCCGCGGTGAGCGCGCTATTCGACATCAAGGCCGCGCGGCCCGGCGTGCTCGGCCTGCGCGACGTCGGCCTGCCCCATGCTCCGGCCGGGGTCTGGCTCGGGGCCGGATAAGGCTGACGGGCGCGGCTGACCGGCGCGGTGGACGTCAGGTCCGCAGCACGATTGCGTCGGGGCCGGCGGGGACCTCGATCACCCGCAAGCCCTTGTTGGCCTTGCGGTAGGCCTCCGCCTCGCCGCGGGTGTCGAACTGGCGGATCAGCCCCGAGACCGGATCGGTCATCGGGTCGCCGTTCCTGTCTAGTACCAGAAAGGGCATGTCGTCCTGTTCCCCTGCATGGATCGCCATTGGCTTGGTGCCGCGGCTATATCCGGCGATTGGGGCGATGCCGTTAACCTGGATCAAGTGCGGACGGATCGGTCGCGGGCTTTCGTCCGGAACGCGAGCGATATCCAGGCATTGAACCAAGGATCGGCTGTCACGAGGGTCCCGATGCCGCGATATTTCTTCCACGTCTTCAACGGTGATGGGTTCACGCCGGACGAAGAGGGGATCGATCTGGAGGATCAGGCCTCGGCCCAGCGCATGGCGCTCGATTCCATCCGCTCGATGATTTCGGAGGAGGCGCGCAAGGGGGTCCTCGATCTCGACGGCTATATCGACATCGTCGACGGCGGCGCGCAGAGTCTGCGCAAGATACCCTTCCCCGAAGCCTTCGTCCTGCGGCTGCCGGGTCCGAGGAGCGATTGATGATCGACCGGCTGTTCCTCAAGCTGCGCGTCCGCGACCTGCTTTCGGCGGAAGAGGAGGCGGTCCTGCGCGAGACGATCGTCGAGCTGGCCGAGGTGCCGGCGAAGAAGACCGTGCTCTGCCGCGGCGAGCCGCTGCATCGCTCGATCCTGCTGATCGACGGGCTGATGTGCCGCTACAAGGACCTCAGGAACGGCCGCCGCCAGATCTCGGCGCTGCACGTCCCGGGCGACTTCCTCGACCTCCACGGCTTCACGCTGAAGCACCTCGACCACGACGTGATGTCGCTCAGCCCCTGCCGCATCGCCTATGCCGAGCACAGCCGGCTGGTCCGCCTGACCGAGGAGTTCCCCCACCTCACCCGCCTGCTGTGGTTCACCACCAACCTCGACGCAGCGATCCACCGCGAATGGGAGCTGTCGCTCGGCCAGCGGACCGGCGTGGCCCGCGCCGCGCACTTGTTCTGCGAGCTTTACCAGCGGCTCAGGATCGTCGGCCTGGTCCAGGGGCAGAGCTACGCCTTCCCGCTCAACCAGTCCGAGCTGGGTGAATGCCTCGGCATGACCCCGGTCCACACCAACCGCGTCCTGCGCGAGCTGCGCGAACGCCGCCTCGCGACCTTCAAGGGCGGCCTGGTGGTGATCGAGGACCTGCGCGGGCTGGAAGCCCTGGCGGAATTCGACGCGGCCTATCTCTACCTGGACAGCACGCCGCGCTGAGGAAGCGCAGCGTTCGGTTTCAGCCGCGATCCGAGTAGGCGGAAGCGACCTCATCACCCACGAAGAGGGCAGGAAGATCCTCCCCACTTGTGCCGCGCAAGAACGCGGCTGGACGACCGGCCAACGAAAAGCCCCGCCGGATCGCTCCGGCGAGGCCTTCGTGTTCCCGGTCGGGACGGCGCGGATTACTCCTCGCCGTCGTCCTGGATCAGGTAGTCGCCCGCATCGGCGTCGGTGCCGTGGGTCTCGCCTTCCATCACCGCCAGCGCATCGTCGCCGATCGCCGCTTCGGGACCCTGGGCCAGCTCGGCGGCGTGCTCCTCGGCCGCGGTCTGCGGAGCGATGAGCGCTTCCTGGAGCTTGCGGTACTGCGCGCGGAGCGCGGCATCGCGGCTGGAGGCGGCGACGCGCAGCCGGTTCATGCCCGCGCCGGTGCCGGCGGGGATGAGACGGCCGACGATCACGTTCTCCTTGAGGCCGATCAGCGAGTCGCGCTTGCCCTCGACCGCCGCCTGGGTGAGCACGCGGGTGGTCTCCTGGAACGACGCGGCCGAGATGAACGAGCGCGTCTGCAAGCTCGCCTTGGTGATGCCGAGCAGCACCGGCTTGCCCTCGGCCGGCTTCTGGCCGGACGCGAGCTTGCCGTTGATCTCGTGCATCTCCTCGGCGTCGAGCTGCTCGCCGGGCAGCAGCGTGGTGTCGCCGCCGTCGGTGATCTCGACCTTCTGCAGCATCTGGCGAACGATCACCTCGA
>CALLNA010000162.1 GCA_938005655.1 uncultured Novosphingobium sp. | reverse complement strand
GGCCTATCAGAACGGCGCGGCCTATGCCCGCGAGCGGCGCCAGGGCCGGGCGCTGCCGGGCGCGGCCGATCCCGCCGAGAAGGCCGATCCCCTGATCGTCCAGCCCGACGTGCGGCGGATGCTGATGGACGCCAAGGCCTTCACCGAGGGAATGCGTGCTCTGGCGCTCTGGGCCGGCCTCCAGGTCGACCTCTCGCACAAGGCGGAGAGCGAGGAGGAGCGCCAGGGGGCGGACGACCTCGTCGGCCTGATCACCCCGGTCATCAAGGGCTACGGCACCGACAAGGGCTTCGCCGTCGCGGTCGACATGCAGCAGATCTGGGGCGGCCATGGCTACATCGTCGAGAACGGTATGGAGCAGTTCGTCCGCGATGCGCGGATCGCGATGATCTACGAAGGGGCCAACGGGGTCCAGGCGATGGACCTCGTCGGGCGCAAGCTCGCCGCCAACATGGGCCGGGCGATCCAGGCCTTCTTCAAGCTGGTCGACGACGAATGCGCCGCGATGAAGGGCGACGAGAAGCTGGCCGACATGGCCGGGCGGATCGAGAAGGCCAACGGCGAACTGAAGGCAGCGACGATGTGGTTCATGCAGAACGCGATGGCCAACCCCAACAACGCCGGCGCGGGCGCACATTCCTACATGCACATCGCCGGCGTAGTCGCGCTGGGCCTGATGTGGCTGCGCATGGCCAAGACCGCTGCCGAAGCGCTGGCAAACGGCGCGGAGGACAAGGCGTTCTACGAGGCCAAGCTGACCACCGCGCGCTACTTCGCCGAATGCTTCACGCCCGATGCAGGCGCTCTGCGCCGCAAGATCGAAGGTGGCGCGGAGGCCATGATGGCCTTGCCCGCGGACGCCTTCGGCTGATCCTCACCCCCCTGCCGTCAATGGCTGGGCAAGGGCGGGGGCCGGCGGCTGCGTTTGCCGTCGAGCCGCTCGCTGAAATACTGCGCCCACTTGAGATGCAGCGCCTTGCGTTCGGGGCAACCGATCGCGCGGGCCAGCTTCATCTCTTCCCTGATACGCCGTTGGTAGAAGGCCCTGTCCCCTTCGGTCATCGGTATCGGCTCCTTTCCCATCATGCGCCTTTGCGGCGCTTTGACAGCCATGGCGGAGCACCAGGGGGCAGCCGTCATGGCTATGGAGCGATATTGCGTCGTTTCGGATGAGTCGTCGATAGGGCAGTTTCGCAAAAAGCGCGCTTATCCAGCCGGGCCGAACACCTCGTCGAACAGACTCGTCAGCGCGGCCCAGCTCTGGCGGTCGGCGCTGGCGTCATAGGCGATCGCGGGCAGGCCGCGGGCATCGCTGCCGGGGTCGGTGAAGCCGTGCTTGACCCCGCTGTAGCTGTGGAAGTGCCAGCGGGCCCCGACCGCGTCCATCTCCTCCCAGAAGCGCAGGACCTGGTCGCGCGGGACCATCGGATCGGCGTCGCCGTGGCAGACCAGGAGCCGCGGGGTAATCGGGCGCTCGGCGGGCCTCGCGGTGTCCAGCAGGCCGTGGAAGCTGGCGACCACAGCGAGGTTTGCTCCGGCACGGGCCGCTTCCAGCGCAGCCTGTCCGCCCATGCAATAGCCGATCGCGGCTAGCGGCAGGCCCGCCGCGGCGGGGTGGTCGCGCAGGGCGTCGACCGCGGCGAGGGTGCGGCCGCGATAGACGTCGACATCGGCGCGCAGCTTCTCGGCGAGCGGGCGCGAGGCCTCAAAGCTCTCGACCGGCTCGCTGTAGAGGTCGGCGATCAGGGCGACATAGCAGGCCTCGGCCAGCATGATGGCGCGCCGCTCGATCGGCGGGGTGACGTGGGCGATGGTCGGGAAGACCACCACGGCGGCGCGGGGCGGGCCGGCAGGGCGGGCGAGCCACCCCGTCAGCTCCGCCGCGCCGTCGCGGTAGGAGACCGCTTCGAGCCCGCTCATTCCGGGAGGAAGTCGGGCACCGAGAGGTAACGCTCGCCGGTGTCGTAGTTGAAGCCCAGGATCCTGGCGTTGGCGGGAAGCTCCGGCAGCTTCTGCGCGATCGCGGCGAGCGTCGCGCCCGAGCTGATGCCAACGAGCAGCCCTTCCTCCTTCGCCGAGCGCAGCGCCCATGCCTTGGCGTCCCCAGCATCGACCTGGATCGCCCCGTCGATGGCCTGGGTGTGCAGGTTGGCCGGAACGAAGCCCGCGCCGAGGCCCTGGATCGGGTGCGGACCGGGCTGGCCACCGGAGATCACCGGCGATAGGGTCGGCTCGACCGCCCAGGCCTTGAGGCCGGGCCACTGCTTCTTCAGCACTTCGGCGCAGGCGGTCAGGTGGCCGCCGG
>CALLNA010000161.1 GCA_938005655.1 uncultured Novosphingobium sp. | reverse complement strand
CGACGGCGATCATCTCCTTGAGCGGGGCGATGTCGCCCAGCATCGAATAGACGCCCTCCAGCACGACCAGCTTGCCCGCGCCCTCGGGGATGCGCTTGAGGCGCTTCTCCATCGCGACGAGGTCGTTGTGCTTGAACGGCACGACCTCGGCGTCGCCGAGCTTGCAGCCGTCCCAGATCGAGGCGTGGCTGTCGATGTCGAGCACCACGTAGTCGCCCTTGCCGGCGATCGTCGAGATGATCCCGAGGTTGGCCTGGTAGCCGGTCGAGAAGACCATCGCGTGGTCCATCCCGTAGAACGCGCAGAGCGCTTCCTCGACCGCCTTGTGCCCGGCATAGGTGCCGTTGAGCACGCGGCTGCCGGTGGTCCCCGCGCCGAAGTCGTCGAGCGCCTGCTTGCCCGCCGCGATCACGTCGGGGTCGAAGGTCATGCCCATGTAGTTGTAGGTGCCGAGCAGGATCGTCTCGCGCCCGTTGCAGATCGCCACGGTGGGCGAGAGCACCTTTTCCATGACCAGGCCGAAGGGGTCCTCCGCGCCCGAGGCGAGCAGCCCGGCGCGCAGGTCCATGATCGGCTGGAACTTGTCGAAGAGGTCGGTCATCAGAGTTCCCTGTCGGTCCTGTTCCTTCTGCGTCACCCTGAACTTGTTTCAGGGTCCATTTCTCCCTCGCGCGGACTGTGCCGGAGGCGAGATGGATGCTGAAACGAGTTCAGCATGACGCGTGATGGGAGCCTACCCTTGCAGCTTCACCACGGCGTCGACGAGCTGGCCGTAGGTCTCGATCTCGGCCTGCTGGTTCATGCTGATGATGATGTCGAACTCGTCCTCGATCGCGGCGACGAAGTCCATCACCGTCAGGCTGTCGAACTCGAGGTCGCCGGCGAAGGTCGAGGCGTCGGTGATCGCCACGCCCTTCTTGTTGAACGGCTCGATCAGCGCGGCGATGCGGTCGGCAGTGGCGGCGCGGTCCATGATTGTTGCTCCCGAAGCGATAGAGGCGGCCTTGGCCGACGATTGCGGCGCAAAAGCGGCGCGGGGGGCCGCTTGTCAACCCTTGCGGTTTGCGCCATCCCCGTGGCCATGGAGGAGCCCACGCCCCTGTCGGACGAGCGGGTGCCCGGGCGGGCCCCTGGACCGGCCGATGGATCGGCGGGCGGAGCGGCGCCCGGGCCGGCGCGCCTGACGCCCAATTCGGTCCACTTCGTCCGCACCCTCCAGCAGCTCACCGTCACCTACAGCCAGATGGCCGACCAGAAGGCCTCGATGCTGATGGCGGCGACCTTCGTGGTCTTCACCATCGCCGTCGGCCAGGCGCGGGGCGGGGCCATGCCGGTCTCGCTGACGGTGCTGGCCCTGTTCGCCTTCGCCTCGGCGCTCTGCGCGATCCTGGCGGTCCTGCCGAGCCTGGCGAAGCCGCAATCGGGCCGCTCCAACGCGATCTTCTTCGGCGTCTTCGCGCGCGAGGACGAGGACGAATGGATCGAGCGGACCCTGGCCGGGCTGGACGTCGATGCCGCCTTCTACCGCGTGATGCTGCGCGACATCCACCAGAACGGCGTGGTGCTGGAGCGCAAGAAGTCCCGCTGGCTGGGGCGGGGCTACCGGATATTCCTGACCGGGCTGTGCCTGACCGCGGCGGTCTTCGCGCTGGAACTGGGCGGGGTGTTCGACCGGCTGGGGTGAGCGCGCAGCCCGCCCGCCTAGAGTCTGATTCAGCGTGGGCCGGCACCGCTTCCACGTAAGTGGATCAGACCCTAGGCCCCCCGCTCGACCAGTCCCTTTACCGCCGCCATGAACGGGCCGATCGACACCGGCTTGGCCAGGTAGCCCTCGGCCCCGGCCTGGCGGATGCGCTCCTCGTCGCCCTTGCCGGCATAGGCGGTCACGGCCAGCACGGGGATCGCCCGCAGGGTGGCGTCGGCCTTGGCCTGCTCGATCAGGTCGAGGCCCGAGACGTTGGGCAGCTGAATGTCCATGATGATCAGGTTGGGCACGAACAGCCGCGCCCGCTCCAGCGCCTCCAGCCCGTCGGCGACGGGCTCGACCGCGAAGCCCTGGCTCTTCAGGACATCGCAGAACAGCTTCCGGTTGAGATCGTTGTCCTCGACAACCAGGATTCTCTTTGCCACTTCCGTCCCCAGCCGGGCCAGTCCACCCGAGTCCGCCCGATCCTCTATGCCGCGCGAAAGGCCCTGACAATTCTCCGCGATCCGACATCCCCAGCCGAGCCCGAAACCCTGGCGCTGGGCGCCCTCGTTTGGGTCCTGCGCGACGACGACCGGGCCGAGCGGCTGCTCGCCCTGACCGGGCTGACCGGGACCGACCTGCGCGAGCGGCTGGGCGAGCGGGCGGTGCTCTGCGCGGTGCTCGACTATCTCTGCGCCCACGAGCCGGACCTCGTCGCCGCGGCCGAGCATCTCGGCGTCGCGCCCCAGGCCCTCGCCGACGCCGCGCGGGAGCTGGCGCGATGAGCCGGCCGCTGGTCATAACCGACTGCGACGAGGTGCTGCTGCATATGGTCGGCCCGTTCCGCGACTGGCTGGGCGAGGCGCACGGCATCGACTTTTCGATGGACCACCACGATTTCGCCCGTGCGCTGCGCCATCGCGACAGCGGGGAAGTGGTCGACGTCGCCAAGGTCTGGCCGCTGCTCAACGGCTTCTTCGATTCGGAGATGCACCGGCAATATCCGATAGCCGGATCGCCCGAGGCGATGCGCGAGCTGGCCGCCCATGCCGATGTCGTCGTGCTGACCAACCTACTCGACCACCGCCGGGAGAACCGCGCCCGCCAGCTTGCCGACCATGGCATCGCGGTGCGGGTCTTCACCAACCAGGGGCCGAAGGGGCCCGCGCTCCAGCGCATCCTCGACGAATACCGGCCGAGCCGCGCGGTGTTCATCGACGACCTCGCCCAGCACCACGATTCGGTCGCGGGCATCGCGCCGCAGGTCGCGCGGCTCCACCTCTGCGGCGAGCCGCTGCTCGCCCCGCACATTCCCTGCGCCCACGGCGCGGGCCACGCCCATGCCCGGATCGACGACTGGGCCAGTGCCTTGCCCTGGCTGCTGGAGCGGTTGTACGATGAAGAAGGAAACTGAATGACCGACGCAGAAATCGACGCGAAGCTGGCCGGGCTCGGCCTGGTCCTCCCCCAGCCGGCGGCTCCGGTCGCGGCCTATGTCCCGGTGGTCGTGGCCGGCGGGCTGGCCCACGTCTCCGGGCAGTTGCCGTTCATCGACGGCGCGCTCGTCACCGGCCGGCTCGGCCAGGACGTCGGGCTGGAGCGGGGCGCGGCGGCGGCCCAGGCCTGCGCCCTGATGATCCTCGCCCAGCTCAAGGCCGCGCTCGGCTCGCTGTCGCGGGTGGAGCGGGTGGTCAAGCTCGGCGCCTTCGTCAGCTCGACCGCCGACTTCACCGACCAGCCCAAGGTCGCCAACGGCGCGTCGGAGCTGATGGCCGCGGTCTTCGGCGAGGCGGGCAAGCACGCTCGTTCGGCGGTCGGCGTGCCGGTCCTGCCGCTCGGCGCCGCGGTGGAGGTCGATGCGATTGTTGCTGTCCGCGCTTGATCCGCTGTTCGCGCCGGCCCCCGCGCCGGACCGGGTCGCCTGGCTGGCGGGCCGGACCTTCGCGCATCGCGGCTTGCACGGGAACGGTCTCGCCGAGAACTCGCCGGGCGCCTTCGCCGCGGCGATCGAGCGCGGCTTCGGCATCGAATGCGACGTCCAGCGCAGCGGCGACGGGCAGGCGATGGTCTTCCACGACTGGGAGCTCGACCGCCTGACCGGCGAGACCGGGCCGGTGATGGACCGCACCGCGGCGGCGCTCGGCGCGATTGCGCTGACCGGCTCGGCCGACACGATCCCCTCGCTGCGCCAGGTGCTCGCCCTCGTCGCCGGGCGGGTGCCGCTGCTGATCGAGGTCAAGTCGCGCAAGGACCACCGCGTCGCCGCCCTGTGCATGGCGGTGCGCCGCGTGCTGGAGGGCTATCGCGGGCCGCACGGGGTGATGAGCTTCGATCCCCGCGTCGGCCACTGGTTCGCCCGCCATTCGCCGTCCACGCCGCGTGGGCTGGTCGTCACCGAGGAGGACGCGCGGACCCTTTCGGGCAATATCCGCCGCCACCTCGCGCTGTGGCACGCCCGGCCGGACTTCCTCGCCTACGACGTGCGCGATTTTCCGAGCGCCTTCGCCGCCAGCCAGCGGCGGCGGGGCATCCCCGTCGCGACCTGGACCGTGCGCAGCGCCGAGCTGCGGGCCAAGGCCGCCGAGTACGCCGACGCGCCCATCGCGGAGGGCGCGGGCATCCCGTGAGCGAGGCCGATCCCGAACTGGTCGTGCGCGTCGTCCCTTCGGTCGGCGCCCTGCCCGCGGAGGAATGGGACGCGCTGAGCGGCGGCGGCAATCCCTTCGTCAGCCACGCCTTCCTGGCCGCGCTCGAGGAATCGGGCAGCGTCGGGGAGGGAAGCGGCTGGCAGCCCTCGCCGCTGGTCCTGACCGGCGCGGACGGCCGCCTCGCCGCCGCGCTGCCCGCCTACGTCAAGAGCCACAGCCAGGGCGAATATGTCTTCGACCACGGCTGGGCCGACGCCTGGCACCGCGCGGGCGGGCGCTATTACCCCAAGCTCCAGATCGCCGCGCCGTTCACCCCGGCGACGGGGCCGCGCGTGCTCACCCGCCGGCCGGAGCTGGCCGTGCCCCTGCTCCACGCCGCCGAGCAGCTCTGCGCGCGCGGCGGCCTGTCCTCGGCCCATGCGACCTTCATCGAGCCGGCGCAGCTCCCGCTGTTCGAGGCGGCCGGCTGGCTCCTGCGCAGTGATATCCAGTTCCACTGGGAGAACCGCGGCTATGCGGGCTTCGACGATTTCCTCGCCGCGCTGTCCTCGCGCAAGCGCAAGGATATCCGCAAGGAGCGCGCCGCCGCGCAGGAGGGGGTGGAGATCCGCCGGCTGACCGGGGCCGACCTGCGTCCCGAGCACTGGGACGCCTTCTGGCGGTTCTACCAGGATACCGGCGCGCGCAAGTGGGGCCACCCCTACCTGACGCGCGAGGCCTTCACCCTGTTCGGCGAGCGGATGGGCGACCAGATGCTGCTGATCCTCGCCTACCGGGACGGGACGCCCATCGCCGGCGCGCTCAACTTCATCGGCGCGGAGGCGCTCTACGGACGCTACTGGGGCGCCACGGTCGACAAGCCGTTCCTGCATTTCGAGCTGTGCTATTACCAGGCGATCGACGCGGCGATCGCGCTCGGCCTCTCGCGGGTGGAGGCAGGCGCGCAGGGCGGCCACAAGCTCGCCCGCGGCTACGAACCCGTTCAGACGTGGTCCGCGCATCATATCGTTCACGAGGGCTTCCGCGAGGCGGTGGCCGAATTTCTGGAGCGCGAGCGCGCGGGCGTCGCCGCGGACCAGCTCCATCTCGGGGACAGGACCCCGTTCCGGAAAGGCTAGGCGGCGCGGCGGCTCGTCTGGGAAATCCACTCGCGGGCGCGGCGCTGGGCCTCGGCGATCTCGCGCGCGGTCATCTCGTCGGAGACGTCGGCGCGGCACATCTGCGCCTCGGCATGGCCTTTGACGGCGGCGAGGTTGAACCACTTGTGCGCCTCGATCAGGTCGCAGCCGACGCCGTGGCTGCCGGTCGAATAGGCGACGCCGAGCGTGTAGGTCGCCTCCACGTCGCCCTGCGAGGCGGCGGCGAGGCAGGTGGCGATCAGCAGGTCGCCTTCCGCGGTCGAGGTGTGCGACCCCATCCCGGGAATGGGCCGGGCACCGGCGAACCCGCCGTCCTCCCCGCCCCGATGACTCCAGATTGCGCTCATTTCACGAGAACCCCCAAGGGCGGACCCCACTGTCCACCACGGGCGCAGGTTCGGCCGGTTATGGTCAATAAAGGGTTAACCGCGCTGAAATTTTTTCCGGAGGGCGCCTTCGTTCGGCCCGGCTCCATCCTTTTCCGGGTATAGTCCGCTTTGGCGCTTGTGCGGCTATCGGCGCGGACTTATAGGCGCGGCGAAACCGGCCTGCGGGCGGTTACCGGGAAAGCCCGGAACGGCAGGCGCACGGGGGTCCGGCTCGGACTGTGCGGAGATTTTGATGCCAATATCTGTGCTGAGCGACGAGATCGACGTCCTCGCCAAGGCGAAACGCGCGATCGGGGGCGATTATACGCCCGACGAGAACGAAGCCTACATGAACGAGGCCCAGCTCGACTACTTCCGCCGCCTGCTCGGCGAGTGGAAGAAGTCGATCCTCTCGGCCGCGGCGGGGACGCTGCAACAGCTCCAGGAGGGCCCGATCCGCGAGCCCGACCTCAACGACCGCGCTTCGAGCGAGACCGACTGGGGGATCGAGCTGCGCACCCGCGACCGCCAGCGCAAGCTGATCGCCAAGATCGACGCCGCCCAGCGCCGGATCGAGGACGGTGAATACGGCTATTGCGAAGTCACCGGCGAGCCGATCGGGATCGGTCGGCTCATCGCGCGCCCGATCGCGACGATGACGGTCGAGGCCCAGGAAGCCCACGAGCGGCGCGAGAAGGTCTCGCGCGACGACTAGCGCCGTTGTCCTGAAGCCGGGTGCGCCGCACCCCGTTTCGGGGGCGCCTGGAACGGCCGGGGCGAATCGGCGTTAATCGCTTGTTCGCCATCTTCGTTTAGCAGATGGCGATCCGCGGCCGGTTATGGCGGCGGTAATAGCGACACGCGCGCGTACGGCTATGGCGCGCCACGGTTTGGACGAAGCCCGCAAGATGACCGACAACGACCACCGGCAGATCGAGCGCGACAGCCTTTTCGTCATGGCTGACCTGCGCGTCGAGGGCGCGGAGGGCGAGCACCGCGTCAAAATCCGCAACCTGTCGGCCGGCGGCGCCATGGCCGAGGGCGAGGTCCGGGTCCAGCCCGGCGCCGGGATCGAGGTCCTCATCCGCAACATCGGCTGGGTCGAGGGCAGCGTCGCCTGGGTCCAGGAAAACCGCTTCGGCATCGCCTTCCGCGACGAGATCGACCCCAAGGTCGCCCGCGCCCCGGCGAGCGCCGGTTCGGACGCCCATCGCCTCCTGCGTCCGCCGCCCGCCGCCGCTTCCGCCGTCCTGCGCAAGATCTAGCCGCTTTTCGGGTTCAGTCGCCGGCTCCGCCCCGCTAGGCTGGCGGCGATGCGCTTGCCCGTTCCTCTCCTCGTTGTCGTCCTCGCGCTGGCGGCCTGCTCGCGGCAGCACGAGGAGACGGTCAACCTCGTCATGCTCGACGGCGGGCCTGCCGAGGCCGAGGCGATCCGCGCCGCCACCGCCGAGGGGCTGGTCGGCCTCGACGAGCAGGGCCGCGTGGTTCCCGCCCTGGCCGACCGCTGGATCGTGACCGACGACGGGGAGAGCTACATCTTCCGCCTGCGCGACGGGACCTGGGCCGACGGCACGCCCCTGACCGGGGAGAGCGCGCGCGCCGCGCTGCGCCAGGCGCTCGCCGCCCTGCGCGGCACGAGCCTGGCGCAGGACTTCGCCGCGGTGGACGAGGTCCGGGCGATGGCCGGCCGGGTGGTCGAGATCCGCCTGTCCCGGCCGATGCCCGACTTCCTCCAGCTCCTCGCCCAGCCCGAGCTCGGCCTCGCCCGCCGCGGGCGCGGGGCCGGGCCGATGGCGCTGCGGCGCGACGGGCAGGTCGCGGTGCTTACCCCGATCGCGCCCGACAAGCGCGGCCTGCCCGCGGTCAAGGACTGGAGCCGGCAGGTCCGCACGCTGCACCTCTCGCCGGGCGCGGCGCGGACTGCGCTCGACCGCTTCGAGCAGGACCCGGCCCTCGTCGTGCTCGGCGGGACCTTCAACCACTGGCCGGCCCTGGCCGACGCGCGGGTGCCCGGCGCGGCGATCCGGCGCGATCCGGTCACGGGCCTGTTCGGGCTCGCCGTGGTCCACGAGGACGGCTTCCTGGGCGACGCCGCCAATCGCGAGGCGATCGCCATGGCCATCGACCGCGAGGCCCTGGCCAAGGCCTTCCAGGCGCCGGGCTGGACCGGGACCACCCGGCTGGTCTCGCCCGGCACCGACGGCGATCCCGGCCTTGTCGCCGAGCGCTGGAGCGGCCTGACCCAGGCCCAGCGCCAGGCCGCGGCCGCCGCGCGCCTGGCCCACTGGCGCGTCCATGCCCCCGGCCACGCCGCTGCCGCCGCCAATGGACGGGAGCCCGCGCCGGAGGTCTCGCTGCGCCTCGCCCTGCCGAGCGGCCTCGGCGCCGATGTCCTCTTCGCCCGGCTCGCGGCCGATCTCGCCGCCGTGGGCGTCCGGCTCGTCCGCGTCGGCGCGGGCGATGCCGCCGACCTGCGCCTGGTCGATCGCGTCGCCCCCTATTCGCGCGCCGACTGGTTCTTCGGGCAACTGGGCTGCACCGCCCGGCCCGGCGTGTGCAGCGCCGCCGCCGATGCCGCCTATGCCGTGGCGCGGGACCTCCCCGACCCGGCGGCGCGGGGCCGGCAACTCGCCAAGGCCGAGACTGAGCTGATGGCCGCGAACACCTTCATCCCGCTCGGCCCGCCGCTGCGCTGGTCGCTCGCCGCGCCCGACACCATCGGCTTCGCGCCCAACCGCTGGGGCGTCCATCCCCTCCTCCCGCTGGCGCTGCGCCCGCCGCGTTAAGGCTTGCGATTTCTCCGCCGCCGTCATGCTGAATAAGTCCACATGGCGGCAGAGAAGCGGCGGCAGCCGAAGCCCGGGCAAAGCGGTTTGTTCAGGACGCGCGTTAAGGCCTTCGATTCAAGGGTTTTACCTTAAATTAACCTTTCATATTCATAGCTCATATGGTTAATGTCTGTCGTAGGCCCAGATGCGGGGTTGCGGCATTACCGGGGCAAAGGGGGATTTACCCATGCGCGTGCTGTTGATCGAGGATGAGCCGACCACGGCCCGAGCCATCGAGCTTATGCTGACGACCGAGGGCTTCAACGTCTATTCGACCGATCTCGGCGAGGAGGGCTTGGACCTCGGCAAGCTCTATGACTACGACATCATCCTGCTCGACCTGAACCTGCCGGACATGCACGGCTACGACGTGCTCAAGAAGCTCCGCGTCGCCAAGGTGCAGACCCCGGTGCTGATCCTGTCGGGCATTTCCGAGATGGATTCCAAGGTCCGCTCGTTCGGCTTCGGCGCCGACGATTACGTGACCAAGCCCTTCCACCGCGAAGAGCTGATCGCGCGCATTCAC
>CALLNA010000160.1 GCA_938005655.1 uncultured Novosphingobium sp. | reverse complement strand
GAGCATCTCGTTTACACCGAGAGGGTCGGCGGTTCGAGCCCGTCACCGCCCACCAGCGGCCGCTTCCCGAGGTCTCGACCAGGGAGAGCGACACCATGAAGAAGTTGATCCGGGCCCTCGCGCCCCTTTGCATCCTGGCCCCTGCCGCGGGTTCCGCCGCCGCCGAGACCGCTCCGTCCGTGCCGGCCGCGCCGCCACAGGTCGGCCTGATCGGCATGGGTCTCGACGTCGCCGACATGGACCGTGCGCTGAAGTTCTACGTCGAGGGACTGGGCATGAAGATGCTCGGCCGGAACGAGCGCGGCGACACGGTCGAGCAGTTCCTCGGCTATCCGGCCACGCCCTATCCGCCGATGCTGGAGCTGATCGCGCGCAAGGCTCCCGCCGGGCAACCCGCCCCGGCCGCGACCGCGACCTTCAAGCTGGTCCTCTCGGTGAACGACGCGGCCGCGATCAACGATCAGCTCAAGCGCGCCGGCTTCGCGCCGCCGCCGGTGCGGATGAACCCGGCGGCGGGCGGCGGCAGCTTCTTCGTGCGTGACCCGGACGGCTATAATGTCGAGATCGTCCAGCGGCCGCCCGCCCCGGCGAAATAGGGCGGGCCCTAGCTGTCGAGCCGCGCCGCGGCGGCGCGGTGCCGCTCCGGCCTGTCCGCCATGGGATGGAGCAGCGGCCCGGCGAAGGTGCCCGGGCGGTATTCGTTGAGCAGGCGGCCGAGCAGGCGCTGGCCCAGGGCCCAGTCGCCGAGGCCGCTTGCCGCGTCGAGATGGCCGGCCGCGCCCGCCTCGGCGAAGCGGCAGTCCCAGTCGCGGGCAAGCTCGATCGCGCTGCGCAGGGGGCAGGCGGGATCGTTCGCGCTGGCGACGAGATAGGCCGGGAAGGGCAGCGGCGTGCGCGGCGTCGCGGCGAACTTGGCGAGGCGCGGGTCCTGGCCCGGCCGGCCGGGATCGGGTGGGGCGACCAGCAGCGCGCCGATCACCGGGCCCTGCGGCGTGGGCCGCTCGTATTCGGCCCACCAGGCGATGGTCAGGCAGCCGAGCCCGTGGCCGACGAGCAGCACCGGCCGGTCCGCGCGATAGATCGCGAGGTTCAGCTTGTTGACCCAGGTGTTGCGGTGCGGATCGTCCCACAGGCCGAGGTCGAGCCGGCGGCAGTTGTCGCGGTGGCGTTCCCACCGGGCCTGCCAGTGGTCGGGGCCGCTTTCCTCCGATTCGGGCACGATCAGGATCAGCGGCTCGCGCGGGGACGAGTGTTGGGGTGCCTTGCTGGCCATCGTTCATCTCCATGAGGGGCTGGAGCGTCGCCGGTCGACTTGGTCCACGTCCCGGCGGCGATGAACTGAAGATTAATCCAATCCCTCCGGTGGACAATGGGCGCTGCGGCGGTGGGTGGCCGGGCGGCGGTGGGACGAAGGGCTCCCGTCCACGCCGCCGCCGAGCCGCCCGGCCAACCAAAACTGGCCGCTGCCCAAGCAAAACTTGATGGACCGGATAAATTCAAGCGATTAGGTAGAGATTGTCCGGACGGGTGGTGGCCAGCCGCTCGTCGACCAACCGGACCCATGGCCCGCGGCTCTTGATCGGGATGCAGCTTGCTCCGCGTTACCAACCGCTAAAGCGCGCGATGCTCAGGCGACCACGCCCGGCGTCGTGATCCTCTCAAACGCGAGGTGATACGATGCGAATGTCCAGCGACTTCTGATCCTTCCAGCTTGCGGGAGCGGCAATGCCGGTGGGCGACTTCGGCCCGCCGGGACCGTCCGTGCACGCCCCGGCCCGCCTTCCGGCTCGCCGGCCTTGCCGCTCCCCTCACCCCGTCCTGTCCTGTGCAGGACAAGGCTCTGTCGGCCTATCTCTCCCAGACTGCGCCCGCGCCCTGGTGCGCGGGCGCTCTTTTGCCCGGGCGTGTCCGGGGCGTGCCGAAAGCGCGGGTTTGACCGGCGACAGAAGCTCTTGAATATCCACCGCGCGAATTGCGCTTATAGGCGATTCGGTTCCCTATCGGATGACTCGACCACGACCATGCCGAAGACAGCGCTGATCATCCGCCACGTGCCCGTCGAGGGCGTCGCCGGCTTTCGCGTGCCGATCGAGGCCGCGGGCTACGCGGTCGACCGCATCGACGTGAGCGACCCGCGCTTCGGCGCGCTCGACCTGCGCGAGCCCGACCTGCTCATCATGATGGGCGGTCCGATGGGCGTCTACGAGCAGGAGGAGCATCCCTGGATCGCCTGCCAGCTCCGCCGCCTCGCCCTGCGGCTCGAAGCCGACCGACCGACGCTCGGCGTCTGCCTCGGCGCGCAGATGATGGCGGCGGCGCTGGGTGCGGAGGTCTATCCGGGCCCGGCCAAGGAGGTCGGCTTCCATCCCGTCGCCCTGGCGCCCGCGGCCGAGGACGGTCCGCTACGCCACATCGCGGGCAAGCCGATGCTGCACTGGCACGGCGACACCTTCACCCTGCCCGACAACGTCGAGCTGCTCGCCTCGACCGCGCTCTACGCCCACCAGGCCTTCCGCCGCGGGCCGAACCTGCTCGCGCTCCAGTTCCATGCCGAGATGGGGCTCGACCCGCGCTTCGACACCTGGCTGGAGAAGTGGCCCGAGGCGATCGCGGCGGCCGGGACCGATGCCGACCGCTTGCGCGCCGACCACGACTGCCACGGCCCCGTCGCGGTTGCCGCCGGGCAGGCGATGGTGGCGGACTGGCTACGCGGCTTGCGATGAGGCGCGGGCGGGCCTAAGGGCACGCGCGTGCCCGCCTTCCGCGCCTTCCTCCGGACGCATCGCCGCCTCGCCCTCGGCCTGGTCGCGCTGGCGCTGATCCTCAAGGCGCTGATCCCGGCGGGCTACATGCTGAGCGACACGGCGCACGTCCTGACCGTGACGATCTGCGGCGACGCCTCGGGCCAGCCGCTCGTCAAGCATATCGCGGTGCCGGCCAAGGGCGCGCCCGATCACGCCAAGGGGCAGGAGGGCTGCGCCTGGGGCCTGCTCGCCTGGGCCGCGCTGCCCGGCGCCGACCTGGTCCTGCTCGCCGCCGCCCTGGCCTTCATCCTCGCGCTCGGCTTCGTGCCGGTCCGCCCCGCGCCGCCTTCGCGCGGCTTCCACCTGCGCCCGCCGCTGCGCGGCCCGCCGGCCTTCGCCTGACAGCCCGAACCCGTCCGCGCGCCGCGCGGACATGCTGCCAGCACGCTCCGCTCGTCCGCGGGGCCGAATGTCCGGAACTCCGACAATGCGAACCTCCGCGATTGCGCTCGCCGTGGCGCTTGCCGCCGCAACCCCTGCCTTGGCCGATGAGGCCGACACCGCCGATTCGACCGACAATTCCATCCTCGTCGTCGGCCAGCGCGACAAGCCGATCGAGATCGCCCCGCGTGGTCTCGCCGTCAGCCTCGGCGACGAGCAGATGGCGGCGGTCAACGCCTTCAACACCGAAGACCTGATGAAGTACGCGCCCAACTTCTTCGTGCGCAAGCGTTATGCCGGGGACAGCAACGGCGTGCCCGGCTTCCGCGGCACCCATTCGACCCAGAGCGCGCGGACCCTGGTCCTGGTCGACGGCTTCGTTGTTTCGAACCTGCTCGGCAACTCCTTCACCTATGCGCCGAAGTGGGGCGTGGTCGGGCCGGGCGAGGTCCGGCAGTTCGACATCGTCTACGGCCCCTATTCGGCGCGCTATCCGGGCAATTCGATGGGCGGGATCGTCAATATCTCGACCCGCGATCCGGAAGGGACCGAGGCCTTCGTGACCGCCCAGGGCTTCGTCCAGCCCTATCGCCAGTTCTCGACCGGCGCCGACTACTACGGCTATTCGGCCGAGGCCGGCGTGGGCTTCCGGCAGAAGGACGGGCCGTGGTCGGCGCGGCTGACCGGGCGGTTCTTCCGCAACACCGGCCAGCCGATGATGTGGTACGGCCTGACCCCGGTGAGCGGCGCGGCGGGCGTCCCGGTGACGGGCGCGGTGGTCGATCCCGAGCACGTCCGCGCCACGGCGGCGGGCACCGGCATCCCCGGCGCGCCGGGCAATGCGAGCAACCCCTATTTCGCCGCGCAGTCCCCGGCGCGGATCACGCAGGAGCAGGCCAAGCTCAAGCTCGGCTACGACGACGGCCGCGTGACCGGCCAGCTCCTCTTCGCCTATTGGCACAACGAGGACAGCCAGCACCGCCCCGACTGCTACCTGCGCGACGCCGCGGGCAACGCCGTGTGCGACGGGCAGGTGACGATCGGCGGGCAGACCTACCTCGCCTCGGGCGCGAACCTGTCCGACACCTGGCGCGACGAATTCCTGCTCGGGCTGAAGCTGGCCGCGCCGATCGCGGAGAACACCACCGCGCGGCTCGCCGTCTCGACCTACCAGATCCTGCGCTCGGACACCTTCACCTCGGACGGCTACGCCAAGGGGTTCAGCCACGGCAGCGGCACGCTGGCGGCGCAGGGGCCGACCGGCTGGTGGACCGGCGACCTCACGATCGAGAACAAGACCGCGCGGCGCGAGCTGGCCTTCGGCCTCACCGCCAACGCCTATCGCACCGACATGGCGCGCTATGTCCTGCCCGACTGGACCAGCGAGGCGGGCGCGGTCTTCGCCACCCGCACCTTCGGCAGGACCCGCCAGCTTTCGGCCTGGGGCGAGGCGCGGTTCCTGCTCGATCCGGTGACGATCACGCTTGGCGGGCGCTACGACGACTGGCGCGCCTACGACGGCGGGCTCAACGCCGCCCGCTATGCCGCGCGCGGGGCCGGCGCCTTCAGCCCGAGTGCCTCGGTCGAATACCGCTTCGGCGACGGCACCCGGCTCCAGCTCAGCCTCGCCGCCGCGACGCGCTTCCCAACGGTCGGCGAGCTGTTCCAGGGCAGCCTCGATGGTGATGGGACCTTCAACCCCAACTCCTTCGATCCGAACCTCAAACCCGAGCGCAGCACCGATGCGAACCTGGTCCTCGCCCACGACTTCGGCCGGTTCAAGCTGACCGGCTCGGTCTTCTTCCAGCGGGTCCGGGATACGATCTTCGCCTTCGTCGGCTTCAACCAGAACGGGGTGACGACCAGCACCTTCAAGAACATCGACCTCACCCGCCAGGTCGGCCTGGAGCTGATCGTCGAGACCCGCGACTGGCCGCTGCCGGGGATGAGCATCGACTTCAACGCCGCCTACACCGATTCCCGGACGCTTCGGAACGCGGCCAACCCGGCGGCCGAGGGCGTGCAGTTCCCGCGCATCCCGAAGTGGCGGATCAACGCCGACCTGCGCTACGACTTCACCGACCGGCTCCAGGGCTCGGTCGGGATGCGCTACGCCAGCCGGCCCAACACCGACCTGTTCGGCCTCCAGCAAGGCGACACCTACGGCTTCACCTCGGAGCTGTTCGCGCTCGACCTGCGGCTCAACTGGAAGGTCGACGACCATTTCCGCGTCTCGGCCGGGGTAGACAACCTGACCAACGACCGTGCCTGGGTGTACCACCCCTATCCCCAGCGTACCTTCCTGCTCGAAGCCGGGTGGAGGCTCTGACCATGGACAAGACCGCCCTCTACCGCACGATCTGGCGTTGGCACTTCTATGCCGGGCTGCTGGTGATCCCCTTCATCCTGGTGCTCTCGGTGACGGGGGCGGCCTACCTGTTCAAGCCGCAGGTCGACCGCTGGGAGGAGCGCGCCTGGCGCGGCCTGTCGACCGCGGACGCGGTGAGCCCCGACGCCCGGCGCGACGCGGCCCTGGCCGCCTTCCCCGGCGCCACGTTCCAGTCCTACCGCCTGCCGCAGGCGGCGGGCGACGCCGTGCTGATCCACCTCGCCCTGCCGGGTGGGGCGGCGATGCGCGACGTCTTCGTCTCGCCCCAGGGCAAGGTCGTCGGCTCGCTCGATCCCGAGCAGCGGCTGATGCAGCTCGACCACGACATCCATGGCGAGCTGCTGCTCGGCAAGCGCGGGAGCTGGCTGGTCGAGCTGGCGGCGAGCTGGGCGATCGTGATGATCCTCTCCGGCCTCTACCTGTGGTGGCCGCGCGGGCGGGGGCTGGCCGGGGTGGTCTGGCCCCGGCTCGGCAGCCGGCAGGCCTTCTGGCGCGACCTCCATGCGGTGACGGGCTTCTGGGTCGCCGGACTGGCGCTCGTCCTGCTGCTCACCGGCCTGCCCTGGACGGGGGTCTGGGGCGCCGCCTTCCAGGCGGTCCGGCAGGAGCTGGGCTGGGTCAAGGGCCGGCCCGACTGGACCATCGGCGGCAAGGCGCCGCCCGGAGCGCTGGCCGACGACAGCGATCCCCACGCCATGCACCGCGAGCACGACCACGCCGCGATGATGGCCGGGTCCGCCATGCCGATGGACCATGCCGGCCACGGCATGTCGCCGGTCCTGCTGAGCGAGATCGTCGCCCGCGCCGAGGCCGCACACCTTGCCTTCCCGGCGATCGTCTCGCCGCCGACCAAGCCCGGCGCGGGCTGGTCCGTCCGCTCAGACGCGCAGAACCGCCCCTTGCGCGCGAGCCTGACCTACGATGCCCTGACCGGGGCCGAGACCTCGCGCGAGACCTTCGCCGACAAGCATCCGATCGACCGCGCGGTCGGCTACGGCATCGCTTGGCACGAGGGGCAGTTGTTCGGCTGGGTCAACCAGCTCGTCGGGGTCCTGACCGCGCTGATGCTGGTCACGCTGGCCGTCAGCGGCTTCGTGATGTGGCGGCGACGGCGGCCCGCGGACCTGCTCGGCGCGCCGCCGCTGCCGGCCCTGCCGGCGCGGATCGGCGGGGTCGTGGGAATCGTCCTGGTCCTCGCCGCGGCCTTGCCGCTGCTGGCGCTCTCGCTGGCATTGTTCTGGCTGATCGAGCGGCTGGTGCTGATCCGCATCCCGCCGGTCGCTCGCTGGCTGGGACTGGCTGTTTGAAGAAAAAGCCCCTCCCCCGGTGGCAGGGGGAGGGGAGGCAGGGGACTCAGTCCTTGGGGATGGTCCAGCGCACCGCGCTGGCATAGGTCCCCGGCACGGCCGCGCCTCTGGCGTCGGTGGCGGCGACGAACCTGGCGCGCTTGCGCAGGTTCGCGCAGGCCGCGGCGTCGAGCGAGGCGAAGGCGCTCGACAGGGTGATCTCGCAGGCCAGGACTTTGCCGTCGGCGCCGATGCTCAGGCGGAAGCGGGTCGTGCCCTCGTGCTCGGCGCGCAGTTCGGCGGCGGGGTAGTCGTTGGGCGTGACCCACAGGCCGGGCTTGCCGATCGGATGGGCCAGCTTCGGCGGAAAGACCGGGTCGGGAAGCGTGCTCGGGATCGGATCGGGCAGGGGGAAGGCCATGCCCTCGCCGCCGCCGCCGAGCCCGATCTCGACCTCGGTCCGATTGCCGAGGGCGACCGCGGTCGCGGTGGAGCCCGCTGTGGCCGTGCTCCCGGCATCGGGGTGTGGCAGCGCGCGCGCCTGCGGGTCGGGCTTCGGCTTGGGCCGTTCCGGCGCCGGCTGCGGCAGCGGGAAGCTGGCGCCCTCGGTGCGCGTCTCGGGGACGAGCTTGGGCACGATGCCGGCCAGGCCCGTGACCAGCGCATAGATCACGCCGGCGTGGATCACTCCGATCGCGACCAGGATCGGGGTTCGGTTGGGCGAGGAACGACGGTCGGTATAAGCCATGCAACACCTCTCTTCCGGCCCGCTTCGTCGAGCGGGCTCTATGGATGGGTGTCCGGACGATCATTAAGGTGCGCGCGGCAAGTAAAGCGCGCAAGAACTTTAAATCTACAGCTAAGTCACCTTAGTTTATTCTCAGCGCACCGCTGCCAATGCCTTTTGCCGCCGCCGCTGGACCGAGCTGCCGAGGCCGATCGCCTCGCGATACTTGGCGACGGTGCGGCGGGCGAGGTCGAAGCCCCTGGCCTTGAGCAGGTCGACCAGGGCGTCGTCGGAGAGGATCGCATCGGGCTTCTCCGCGTCGATCAGGCTGCGGATCGCGGCCTTGACCGCCTCGGCCGAGACCGCGCCCTCGCCGTCCGCCGAGGCGACCCCCGAGGTGAAGAAATACTTCAGTTCGAAGGTCCCGCGCGCGCAGTTCAGGTACTTGTTCGAGGTGACGCGGCTGACGGTCGATTCGTGCATCTCGATCGCCTCGGCCACGGTCCGCAGGGTCAGCGGCTTGAGGTGGGCGACGCCGTGGCGGAAGAAGCCGTCCTGCTGCTTCACGATCTCGGCCGCGACCTTGAGGATCGTCTTCTGCCGCTGGTCCAGCGCCTTCACCAGCCAGTTGGCGTCGGCCAGCCGCTCCGACAGCCAGCCGCGCGCGGCCTTCTCCGCGCAGGCGCCGCGCAGTTCGACGTAGTAGGCGCGATTGACGATCAGGCGCGGCAGGGTCGCCTGGTTGAGCGCGATGTCCCAGCCGCCATCGTCGCGCGCGGCGATCAGGATGTCGGGCGTGACCGGATCGCCGCCGCCGCTGGCGAAGCGCAGGCCCGGCTTGGGATCGTAGCCGCGCAGCTCGCCGAGCATGTCGGCCAGGTCCTCGTCGTCGACCCCGCAGATGCGCTTCAGCCGCGCGAACTCGCCGCGGGCGACGAGGTCGAGGTTGTCGATCATCCGCGCCATGGCCGGGTCGTAGCGGTCGGCCTCCCTGGCCTGGAGCGCGATGCATTCGGCCAGGGTGCGGGCGCCGACGCCGGTGGGGTCGAGCGACTGGAGCAGGGCGAGACCGGCTTCCGCCTCGTCTTCGCCGATGCCCAGCTCTCCGGCGACCTCGTCCAGCGGGACAGGGAGGTAGCCCGCGTCGTCGAGCAGGCCGATCAGGTGGTGGGCGACGAGCGCGGTGCGGCGATCGGGTGCGGCCAGCGCGACCTGGGCCTGGAGATGGGCGACCAGCGTCTCGCCCTCGGCGCCGCGGTTCTCGAGGTCGGGGCCGTCCTCGCCGGCCTCGGCGCGGATCGCGCCGCCCCAGTCGCCGCCGGGATCGCCATCGCCGGTATCGCGCTCGCGCTCCTCGCCCGCCGCGGCGAGATCGAGCGGCGCGTCGCTTTCGGCATGGCCTTCGGCGATGAGCTGGTCGGCGGGGGAGGATTCGAGATTGGTGCGCCGTTCCTCGGCCGGCGGCTCGACCGCTTCGGCGACCGGGGCGGGGGCGGTCTCGCCCAGCTCCAGCAGGGGGTTCGCCGCGATCGCCTCGCCGATCACGGTCTCCAGCTCCAGGTTCGACAGCGCCAGCAGCTTGATCGCCTGCTGGAGCTGCGGCG
>CALLNA010000159.1 GCA_938005655.1 uncultured Novosphingobium sp. | reverse complement strand
CGCTGGCCCGGAACTGGAACCTCGATGCCGGCTTTGCGCGCAACCTGGCGCGCGTCGGCCAATCCCAGCGCCTGAACCCCGAGATCCCGCGCAACTCCTTCAAGCTGTTCCCCACCTGCCGCCTGGCCGGCCTGGGCCGCCCAGCCGCTTTCCAATCGCATGGAGGCCCTGCGCCGCTTCGCCAACGAGGTGCGCAAGGAGGCCGAGAGCCTCGCCGCCCTGATCTCGCGCGAAACCGGCAAGCCGCTGTGGGAAAGCCGCGCCGAGGTGGAGAGCGTGATCGCCCGGGTCGAGGTCGCGATCCGCGCCTATTCGGAGCGCACCGCCCAGCGCAAGTACGACAACGCCCTCCAGGGCACGACCGCGGTGCGCCACAAGCCGCACGGCGTGGTCGCGGTGATCGGCCCCTTCTCCTCGCCCGCGCACCTCGCCTGCGGCCACATCATCCCGGCGCTGATCGCGGGCAACGCGGTGATCTACAAGCCGAGCGAGCGCGTGCCCGGCAGCGCCGAACTGCTGATGCAGTGCTTCACCAACGCCGGCATCCCGACCGCCGTCGCCCAGCTCCTGATCGGCGGGCCCGAGCACGGCCAGGCCCTCGCGCTGCACGAGGGGGTCTGCGGGGTGCTGTTCACCGGCTCGACCGACATCGGCATCATGCTCACCCGCAAGCTCGCCGCGCGGCCGGACAAGTTCGTCGCGCTGGAGCTGGGCGGCAACAACCCGCTGGTGGTGCTGGACACGCCGCTGATCCCCGACGCGGCCGTGCTGATCGTCCAGTCGGCCTTCTCCAGCGCCGGCCAGCGCTGCACCTCGGCCCGGCGGCTGATCGTCAAGGCCTCGATCTACGACGCGCTGATCCCGGCGGTGAAGGCCATGGCCGACCGTCTGATCGTCGGCGGCGCCTTCGACGAGCCTGCGCCGTTCATGGGCCCGGTGATCGACAACCAGGCGGCCGACGGCCTGCTGGAGAGCTTCGTCTACCTGATGAGCCACGGCGGGCGGCCGATCAAGCACATGGTCCGCGCCGACGAGAAGCTGCCGTTCCTGACCCCGGCGATCATCGACACCACCGCGGTCAAGGACCGTCCGGACATCGAGCTTTACGGGCCGCTGCTCCAGGTCATCAAGGTCGACGACCTCGACCAGGCCATCGCCGAGGCCAACGCCACCCGCTTCGGCCTTTCCGCCTCGCTGATCGGCGGGACGCCGCAGGACTACAGCAAGTTCTGGGCGAACGTCCGCGCCGGGGTGGTCAACTGGAACCGCCCGACCGTGGGCGCGCCGCTCAACGCTCCGTTCGGCGGGATCGGCCTGTCCGGCAACCACCGCCCGACCGCCTACTACGCGGCGGACTACTGCGCCTATCCCGTAACCTCGGCGGAAATGGAGCAGCCCCGCGCCACGGTCGGCGTGGGCTTCCGCGACGCCTAGCCGCGAACCGCCAGCTCGACCTCGGACAGGCTGCCCGCCCGGCGCACCCGGACGACGAAGGCCGCACCGCCCTTGGTGCCGCCGAGCACATCGACATCGCCATGGCGGCGGCGCTCCGCGGCATAGCCGGCATCCTCCGCGCGGGTATGGTAGAAGTCGATGATATCCGAGGGCTCGACCGGCGTGACGAAGATCACCGCGCGCAACCGGCAGGCGTCGTTGCCGGCCGCTTCGCGCACATGGCCGCGCGGATAGATCGGCAGGGCCGCGGGCATCGCCGCCGCCCAGCCATAGCCGTAGCGCAGGTGCTCGAGGCAACCGGCCGGCGAGGCGGGCAGGCTCGCCGCGACTTGCCCGGCAGTGAGCGCGGGCGCCAGCTTCGCGCCGTCCGCGACGGCCTGCGGCGCGGTGCGGACCATGCCGCCGGCCAAGCGCGCCGCCTCGGCCTGGGCGTCCTCGACCGTCTCGGGCGAAACGTCGTCGAGCGGCACGGCGTCGAAAGTGTCGAGCGCGATCGCCGCGTTGCCGCGGTTCTGCGAAGCGAGATCGGGGTCGATCATAATCGGATCGGCCAGGGCCGCGACCACCGCCGGGTCGCGCGGCGGCTCGGCGCGGGACGCGGGGTCCTCCCGCCCGCAGGCGGTCAGCGCAAGGCTCGTGGCGAGCAGCAGCAGGGGCAGGCGGGCCGGCATGATGCGGCCCGTCCTAGCGCAAAAAGTCTAACGCCCGCTTAGCCCGACGATGAAGCGCCCCCGGCCTGAAGCCGGAGGCGCTCGCGCCGTTCCCGAATGCGACCCGGTTCGACGCGCCGGCGCGAGGTCACGAACCCGCGCCGGTCACGTCAGGACAACGCTCAACGGCAGCGGGAGTTGCTGCGATCGACCTCGCGGCCGAGCAGCGCACCGCCCGCCAGGCCCAGAATCGTCCCAAGCGTGCGATCTCCGCGACCGGCGATCGAGTTGCCGAGCAGCCCGCCGACCGCACCGCCGACCAACATGCCGGTCGTGCCGTCGCCCCGGCGGCAGTAGTAGCGGCCGTCGTTGCCGCGCCAGACGCGGGTGTTCTGATAGACCGGCTCGTCGCGATAGCCGCGATAGGAGCCGCCGTTGTAGCCGTTGTAACCATTGTAGCCGTCATAGCGGCCGCCCCGGTCGAAACGGTCCCAGCGGTCGTACTGGTGCGCCGTCACTGCGGTGACGGCGATCGGCGCCGCGGCGTGGCTCGCGGGCGCGGCCAGGGCCGGCAGCGAGGTGGCGATCATGCCCGGCGCGGCCAGCGACAGGGCGGCGGCGGTGAGGAGCTTGTTCATGGGTATTCTCCGTAAGCTTCTGCCGATGACTCGGCTTGCGTTCATCAATACGCCAAGAAACCTGAACATGCTGCAACGCCGCCGTCAGATTCGCGGCTTATGCGAAAGCCGCGGCTCGGGCCGGCTTGCGGCGGGTCGGCGAAGCCTCTACCCGGGCAGGCCCTTTCCCGGCGGCGCATTCGAACGATGACGGCAAGCGAACCCCAGCGGCAGGACGGCCTGTCCTACGCCATCGGCGCCTATCTGATCTGGGGCCTGCTGCCGCTGTACCTGCGGCTGGTCCACGCCGTGCCGCCGACCGAGTTCGTCGGCTGGCGCGTCGTCTGCACCGTGCCGGTCTGCATCGCCATCGTCAGCTTCCGCCGGCAATGGCCCGACGTCATCGCGGCGCTGCGCAATCCCAGGGCGCTGCTCGCGCTCCTCGCCAGCGCGCTGCTGATCGGCGGCAACTGGCTGATCTACGTCATCGCCATCCAGTCGGGCCACGTCTTCGCCGCAAGCCTCGGCTACTATATCAACCCGCTGGTCAACGTGCTGATCGGGACGATCTTCCTCGGTGAGCGCCTGGGCTGGCGGCAATGGCTCGCCTCGGCCGTGGCGGCGGTGGGCGTGGCCGTGCTGGCCTGGGGCGCCCGCGACATGCTGCTGATCAGCGTAGCCCTGGCGGGGACCTTCGGGCTCTACGGCCTGGTCCGCAAGCTCGCCCCGGTCGGCTCGCTGCCCGGCCTGACGGTGGAGCCGGCGCTGCTGCTCGCCCCCGCCGTGGCCTGGCTGGCCTGGCTCGGCCACGGCCCGGCCGAGACCCATTTCGGGCACGATGCCTGGCTGACCACGATCATCGCGCTGTCGGGCGTCGTGACCGCCGTGCCGCTGCTGCTGTTCGCCATCGCCGCCCGGCGGATGGACTATTCCGCGCTCGGTTTCGCCCAGTACGTCGCGCCGACCATCGTCTTCGCGACCGGCCTGCTGGTGTTCGACGAGCCGCTGCGGACGGTCCAGATCGTCAGCTTCGTGCTGATCTGGGCCTCGATCGCGATCTTCAGCTGGGACCTGATCGCCCAGCGCCGCGCCGCCTCAGCCCGCCACGAACTCGTGCCGGCCGCCGAAGAAATCCGCCGGGTCGATCGCGAACCCGTCTGAGACGCAGCCCTCCCCGGTCAGGCGCAGCTTGAGCCGGTCCTGGAAATGCCGCCGCGCCTGGGCCGGGTCGGCGACCTTCCAGACCAGCGCGTAGATCCCGTTCTGCGGCCGGGCCAGGAAGGCGCCGAGCGGACCGGCGGCGGTGTCGTCGGGCTGGAGGAAGGCGACGTCGGTGTCCCCGACATGGATCACCACCCGCCGCGCCGGTTGGGGCAGCGTGGTCCGCCCGTCGGAAACGATCGAGCCGTCGACGCTGCCGGTGAAGAAGGCGATCGCCCGCTCGATGTCGGCGGTGACGCAGGCGATGTGATCGAGCGCCACGACCGAGCAGGCATGGCCGACACCGACCTCAGGCCCCCATCCCGTCCGGTCGTAGGGGTCGTTCGGCATCGGCACCTCACAGACCTCCAGCAGGACGCCGCCGGTTGATTCGGGCTTCACGAAGAAGAACGTGCCATAGTCGCTGGCCGTCACCGCCCCGGCATCGCGGAACGCCTGGCTCGCCGCCTTGCCGTCGGCCACCTTCAACTCGAAGGAATGGAACGCCTGCCCGATCTTCGCGGCCATCCGGGCATAGGGCTTGGTCATGTCCCCAGAGTTCCGCGGCGCCATCGGCTCGACCATGTGGTTCGTCACATAGAGCAGCGCGCAGTCACGGTCCTCGGCCGGGAAGTAGTTCTCGGCGAAGACCAGCCCGCCCAGCGCATCCTGGTAGAGCAGGCGGCAGCCGTAGATGTCGGTCGTCGCGTGGATCGTGTGGATGATGCGGCTGACTTGGACGCGGTCCGGCATTAGGCTCTCCCAGGTTTTGCGATCATCTGCTCCTCCCCGTTTCCGCGCAGCGGGAATGGGGAGGGGGACCATGCGAAGCATGGTGGAGGGGTTTTGCAGTGCTACGCAAGCACGAACACAACTATTCGGCTGCGCGCCGGCAACGGCGAGAGATGTCGCTGCCGGAACGACTGCTGTGGCGG
>CALLNA010000158.1 GCA_938005655.1 uncultured Novosphingobium sp. | reverse complement strand
GCTGCTCGACCTTCGCGAACTTCACCGTCCTGCCCGAGATCGCGCTCGCCAAGGTTCGCGAGGACGCCCCCTTCGACAAGATCTGCTATATCGGCTGCGGGGTGACCACCGGCATCGGCGCCGTCATCAACACGGCCAAGGTCTGGCCGGGCGCGAATGTCGTGGTCTTCGGCCTTGGCGGCATCGGCCTCAACGTCATCCAGGGTGCCCGCATGGTCGGCGCCGACAAGATCATCGGCGTCGACATCAACCCGGCCAAGCGCGCCATGGCCGAGAAGTTCGGCATGACCGACTTCGTCAACCCGCGCGAGATCGGCAACGACAAGGTGGTGCAGGCGATCGTCGACCTGACCGGCGGCGGCGCCGACTTCTCCTTCGACGCGACCGGCAATACCGATGTGATGCGCCAGGCGCTGGAGTGCTGCCATCGCGGCTGGGGCGAGTCGATCGTCATCGGCGTCGCCGAGGCTGGCAAGGAGATCGCGACGCGTCCGTTCCAGCTGGTCACCGGCAGGGTCTGGAAGGGCACGGCCTTCGGCGGGGCCAAGGGCCGTACCGACGTGCCGAAGATCGTCGACTGGTACATGAACGGCAAGATCGAGATCGACCCGATGATCACCCATGTCTTCCCGCTCGACGAGATCAACCGGGCCTTCGACCTGATGCACGCGGGCG
Organism: uncultured Novosphingobium sp.; assembly: GCA_938005655.1. GTDB lineage: Bacteria > Pseudomonadota > Alphaproteobacteria > Sphingomonadales > Sphingomonadaceae > Novosphingobium. The sequence continues at coordinate 3,555 of CALLNA010000158.1, read as the reverse complement.
AATCCATTCGCTCCGTCGTGGTCTATTGATGCTGCTCGGCGCGGTTCTCGCCGGGGGCAGGTCCAGCCGCTTCGGCAGCGACAAGGCCCTGGCCGAGCTCGACGGGCAGACCCTGCTGGCAAGGGCGGTCGACGCCCTGTCGGGCTGGTGCGAATATGTTGTGGTCATGGGGCGCGAGACCGCGCCCGCGCCGACCCTGCCCGACTGGCCGCACCCCGGCATGGGGCCGCTCGGCGGGATCGCCGGAGCGCTGCACCTGGCGCGCGACGAGGACTATGCGGCGGTGCTGACCTGCGGCGTGGACTCGGTGGGCCTGCCCGACGACCTGCCCGCGCTGCTGGGCGAAGCCCCAGCCTATCTCGAGGCGCAGCCGGTGGTCGGGCTGTGGCCGGTATCGTCGCTGGCGGCGCTGGAGGCGATCCTCACCGGCGAGGGCCGCCATTCGCTGCACGCCTTCGCCGCAGCCATCGGCGCGCGGGCGGTGAAGCTGGAACGGCCGCCGGCGAACGTCAACACCGTGGCCGATCTGGAGGCGTTGAGGCAGCGCCCGACCTGACCCTCTCCGCTGGCAGGGAGGTTGCAGCCCGCAAGGGCTGACGGAGGGGGTTCTCCTCCAGCACGGCATCCAGCCGACAGCCCCCTCCACCACCCGCTATGCGGGCGGTCCCCCTCCCCGTGCCGGGGAGGACTTACTAGATCGTCCACGCCTGCCGCCCCACCGTCCCGCCCGGCTTGCCCCGCGCCGGGCCGGCGTGGCACTCTCCGCTCCGGGAGAAAGCCATGAACGTCCAGCAACCCATCCCCATGCTGCCGGTCGAGGAAGCGGCCCGGCTGCGCGGGCGCGGGCCGGTTTCGGCCAGGCCCTATTACGATCCCGAGTGGTGGGAGCTGGAGAAGCGCGCGATCTGGATGCGGACCTGGCTCCACGTCGGCCATGTCTGCGAGCTGCCCGAGCCCGGCAGCTTCGTGCGCCGCGAGCTGGAGTTCGCCAAGGCCTCGCTGCTGATCGTGCGCGGCAAGGACGGGGAAATCCGCGCCTTCCACAACATCTGCACCCATCGCGGCACCCAGCTCGTCGACGAGGCGGCGGGGCGCAAGGCGCAGTTCTCCTGCCGCTATCACATGTGGACCTTCGGCCCCGACGGCCGCCTGCTCTCCGCGCCGGACTTCGCGGCGTTCGACGTGGCCAAGGAGGACTGCGCGTTGAAGCAGGTCCATCTCGAAGTCTGCGGCGGGATGATCTTCGTGAACCTCGCGCCCGAGCCCAGGCAGACCCTGCGCGAGTTCTTCGGGCCGATCGCCGACCAGTTCGACCGCCTGCCGGTCGCCCGCGCGGTGAACTTCACCGAGTGGGAGTACGAGATCGCCGCGAACTGGAAGACCAATTTCGACAACTTCCAGGAGAACTACCACCTGCGCTTCATCCACCCCAACACCGGCGCCTCGGCGATCGGCAAGGAGAACCCGTTCGGCTATCCCATCGAATACGGCTTTCGCGGGCCGCACCGCAGCCAGACGCTGTGGAAGAACCCCAGCCCGCCGCCGATCCCGCCCGCCCTGCTCGCCGCCCACACCCGCGCCGCCGCGCTCGCGGCGCAGGACGGCGGCGCTTGGCCGAAGACCGACTTCAAGCTGTTCCCGGCCTTCCACGTCGTCGGCCTGGCGACCAATTTCTACACCCATACGATGCTGCCGCTCGGCGTCGACCGCACGCGCGGGCAGATTCGCATGTACTGGACCAGCGAGCCCGACAGCGCTTCACGGCTCTACACCCGCGAGTTCACCACCATGTCGATCCGCGACGTGCTCAGCGAGGACCGCCATGCAGTCGAGGCCGGGCAGCGCGGCCTATCCGGGGGCTGGCTCGACAAGGTCCAGTTCCAGGACCACGAGATGCTGCTGCGCCACCTCTACGAGACGGTAGTGGAGATGGTGGAGGACTATCGGGCCGAGGTCGGGGCCTAGCCGGCATTTCCTAGGGATCGACGAAACCTGCCGCCCGTCCTTCCATCTGGCTCGCCACCGCCTCGATCTGGTTGCGGGTGCCGATCAGCCGCTGCTGCTCGATGGATTCGGCCATCAGGATCTCGTCGAAGCTGAGGTCCGCGCTGCGGTTGAACAGCGACTTGGCGGCGCGGATCGCGGTCGGGCTGCGCGCCGCGATGTCGGTGGCGATGGCCGTGGCGCGGGCCACTGGATTGGGATCGGCCAGGGTGGCGAGGCCGTGGCCCAGAGCTTCCTCGCCCGAGAACTCGCGGTTGGTGTAGGTCAGCAGGCGCAGCACGTCCTCGCGCACCTGGTTCTTCCAGACCGCGCAGCCGCCCATGTCGGGGACGAGGCCCCACTTCAGCTCCATGATCGAGAGCCGCGCGTCGGGCGCGACCACGCGGATGTCCGCGCCCGCGGCGATCTGCAAGCCTCCGCCGAAGCAGACGCCATGGATCGCGGCGATCGCCGGCACGGGCAGCTTGCGCCATTGCAGGGCGACCTGCTGGAAGCGGTTGGCGTTGCCGTGGGTGCGCTCGGCCAGCGGCGCGGCGCCCAGGGCGTCGGGCGCGGCCATCGCCGCGAGGTCGAGCCCGGCGCAGAACGCGCGGCCCTCCCCGGCGAGGACCACGGCGCGCAGGCCGGGCATGTCGAACAGGGTCATGCCCACGTCGAGCAAGGCCTCGATCATCGCGTCGTCGAGCGCGTTGAGCTTCTCGTCGCGGGTCAGCCGGACCTGCGCGACGCCGTCAGCGCCGAGCGCAAGGGAGACGCGGTCGTTCTCGCGGAATTCGTGTCTCATGCGGCCCACCGTTTCATACAGAGATGGACCGGAGGTTAATCGCCGCCACCGCGATGTCGAGCGCCGATGCGGAAGGCCCCCTCCCCCGGCGGAGGAGGGGGAAACCGGATGCTAGGCGGCCGAGCTGTTGACGCCCATCGAGGCCAGGTAGCGCTTGATGTTGCGCGCGGCCTGGCGGAGGCGCTGCTCGTTCTCGACCATGGCGATGCGGACGAAGCCCTCGCCGTCCTCGCCGTAGCCGACGCCGGGGGCGACCGCGACCTCGGCATGGGTCAGGAGCTGCTTGGAGAACTCCAGCGAGCCCATGTCCTTGAGCGCCGGGGGCAGCGGGGCCCAGGCGAACATCGAGGCGCGCGGCTTGGGGATTTCCCAGCCGGCCCGGCCGAAGGCCTCGACCATCACGTCGCGGCGTTTCTGGTAGAGGTTGCGGTTCATCTCGACGATGTCCTGCGGGCCGTTGAGCGCGGCGCAGGTCGCGGCCTGGATCGGGGTGAAGGCGCCGTAGTCGAGGTACGACTTCACCCGGGTCAGCGCCGCGATCAGCTTGCGGTTGCCGACCGCGAAGCCGATGCGCCAGCCGGCCATGGAGAAGGTCTTGGACATCGAGGTGAACTCGACCGCGATGTCCTTCGCCCCCGGCACCTGGAGGATCGAGGGCGTCGGGTTGCCGTCGTAGTAGAGCTCCGAATAGGCGAGGTCGGAGAGGACCCAGACCTTGTTCTCCTTCGCCCAGGCGACCAGCCGCTCGTAGAAGGCGAGGTCCACCG
>CALLNA010000157.1 GCA_938005655.1 uncultured Novosphingobium sp. | reverse complement strand
CCCGCCTGTTCCGCGACCATCCCCAGGCGGTCACGGGCTGGCGCGACGTGCTCGACCGGATCGGGTTCGATCTGGGGCACCTCCAGTACGAATACCCGCACGAGCCCGTGCCCGAAAGCTGGGAGCCCCAGGCCTGGCTCGAGCACGAGGTCCTGCGGTTGGCGGAGGAGCGGCATTCCGCAGCTGTCCCCGAGAAGGCCATGAAGCTGCTGGAGGAGGAGTTCGCGCTGATCCGACAGCGGAACTATGCCTATTACTTCCTCACCGTCTATGAAGTGGTAAAGTTCGCACGTAGTCAGAATATCCTTTGCCAAGGGCGCGGATCAGCAGCGAATTCCGCAGTCTGTTTCTATCTCGGGATCACCTCGGTCGACCCGGTCGTGAACAACCTGCTGTTCTCGCGTTTCCTGTCGGACGATCGCAACGAACCGCCGGACATCGACGTCGATTTCGAGCACGAGCGGCGCGAGGAGGTGATCCAGCACATCTACCAGCGCTACACGCGCAAACGGGCCGGCATCGCCGCGACCGTCATCCACTACCGCCCGCGCAGCACGGTGCGCGAGGTCGGGAAAGTGCTCGGCCTGAGCGAGGATGTGACCGCGCGGATCGGCAGAACGGTCTGGGGTTCCTATGCCGCCGGGATGGAAGAACGGCGCTTCGCCGATGCCGGGCTCGACCTGAATCACCCCGACGTCATGCGGCTGAAGGAACTGGTTTCCCGGCTGCTGGAATTCCCCCGCCACCTGTCGCAGCACGTCGGCGGCTTCGTCCTGACGGAGGACCGGCTGGACGAGACCGTGCCGATCCACAAGGCGGCGATGGATGACCGGACCTTCATCGAGTGGGACAAGGACGACATCGACGCCCTGGGCCTGATGAAGGTCGATGTCCTGGCGCTCGGCATGTTGACCTGCATCCGCAAGGGCTTTGGCCTGATCCGGCGGCATGGGCTGGCCGATCTGGCCCTGACGACGGTGCCGTCCGAAGTGCCGGCAGTCTATGACATGCTCTGTCGCGGCGATAGCGTCGGCGTCTTCCAGGTGGAGAGCCGCGCGCAGATCAACATGCTGCCGCGCCTCAGGCCTCGGGAGTTTTACGATCTCGCCATCCAGGTGGCGATCGTCCGGCCGGGGCCGATCGAGGGCGACATGGTCCATCCGTACCTGCTGCGCCGGGCGGGTAAGGAAAAGGTCGAATATCCTTCGCCTTCGCCGGAATACGATCAGAACGAACTGGTCGATGTGCTCGGCAAGACTCATGGCGTGCCCCTGTTCCAGGAGCAGGCGATGAACCTGGCCATCACTGCGGCCAACTTCACGCCTGCCGAGGCGGACCGGCTGCGCCGGGCGATGGCCACCTTCCGCAACGTCGGAACCATCGGCCAGTTCGAGCAGAAGATGGTCGGCGGCATGACCGCCCGCGGGTATGAGCGAGAGTTCGCCCAGCGCTGCTACAACCAGATCAAGGGCTTCGGCTCTTACGGTTTTCCCGAGAGCCATGCGATCAGCTTCGCGCTGCTGGTCTATTGCTCGGCCTGGCTCAAGTGCTTCTACCCGGCCGCCTTCGCCGCTTCGCTGCTCAATTCGCAGCCGATGGGGTTCTATGCCCCGCCGCAGATCGTCCGCGACGCGGTCGAGCATGGGGTCGTGGTGCGGGCGGTCGATGTCAATGCCAGCGGCTGGGACAACGGACTGGAGCCGCTTAACTGCCCCGATCCGGCCGGCGGCGGGGTGGGCTGGACCCCGGTCAACCCGCGCTGGGGCGACATCGTGCAGCGGAACCGCGAGGACGGCGCCTTCGCCCTGCGCATCGGCCTGCGCCAGGTCGACGGGCTTCAGGAGCCGTGGGGCAGGGCCATCGCCCGCGAGCGGGAGGCGGGCGGTCCTTTCGCCAGCATCGAGGAGTTGGCCCGGCGGGTGCGGGTGAAGCGGCAAGACGAGGGGGAAGCGGAGGATGGGGCCGACGATCCCGGCTATCCGTTGCCCTCCCGCGCGCTCGACCTGCTCGCCGATGCCGACGCCTGCCGCTCGCTCGGCCGGACGCGGCGGGATGCCGCCTGGGAGGTGCGGCGGATGTCGCCGGGCGAGCTGCCGCTGTTCGCCGCGGCCAAGGCGCGCGAGCTGGCTGCGGAGCCGGACGCGGCGCTGCCGGCCATGCCGCTGTCCGAGGAGGTCGCGGCCGATTACCAGACCGTCCGCCTCTCGCTGAAGCAGCACCCGATGACCTTCCTGCGCCCGCTGTTCCGCGCCGAGGGCCTGCTCTCCAGCGCGGAGGTGGGGCGCGTGAGGAACGGCGCGCGGGCCAAGGTGGCGGGCGTCGTGCTGGTCCGCCAGCGGCCGGGCAAGGGCAATGCGATCTTCGCCACGCTCGAGGACGAGACCGGCATCGTCAACATCCTGCTCTGGGCACGGATGTTCGAGCGCTACCGCCTGCCGCTGATGGCCGCGCGGCTGATGGAGGTCCACGGGGTGGTCCAGCGGTCCGCGGAGGGCGAGGTCGACGTGCTCCACCTGATGGCCGACCGCATCGTCGACCGTTCTGCCGAGCTCGCCGGCCTGTTCGAGGACGACGAGGCGCCGCGCCCCGACGGGCGTCGCCACGGCTCGGGTCATCCGCGCGACGTCCGCATCCTGCCCAAGTCGCGCGATTTCCACTGAAGCCCTCGCTTCCGGACATTGACATATTTAAGGCGTTTGCCTTATTTAAATCGCGGAAGGGGGCGGGAATGACCGAGACGGCACGCAAGCGGAACGATCCCCGGCGCGACGCGACCCGGGCGGCGCTGATCGAGGCGGCCGAGCGGCTGTTCGCCGAATCCGGCGTGGAGGCAGTGTCGACCCGGCAGATCGGCGCGGCGATCGGCTCGCTCAACACCAATGTCGTGGCCTACCATTTCGGCGGGAAGCCCGCGTTGATCGAGGCCGTGTTCCATCACCGCCTGCCCGCGATCGACCGCCGCCGCGGCGAGCTGCTCGCCGAGCTGGAGGCGGGCGGGGCGCCGCTGACCATCCCCGCGCTGGTCCGGGCCTTCGCCCTGCCGCTGTTCGAGCAGGTCGATTCGGCCGGCCAGCACAGCTTCGCGCGCTTCCTGGTCGGGCTGGAGCGCTCTGGGATGTCCGGCGCGCGCGGCGCGGTCGCAGGGGACTATCCCGTCTCCGCCCGGCTGACCGAGCTGCTGGTCGCCCAGCTTCCGCCCGAGACGAGCGGCGAGGGCCACCTGCGGATGCGCCTGATCGTCAGCCTGCTCGCCACCGTCCTTCAGGTCATCGACCGCGATCCCGCGCTCGCCCCCGCCGCGGCCCGCCGCATGTTCGACAACGCCATCGCCATGGCCGCCGCGGCATTCGGCGCGCCCGTAGAAGGAACTGCCCGATGAAGGCCCGTCTGAAACTCGTCTGCGCCGTCCTGGCGCTCTCGTCCGCCTGTCCCGCCTTCGCCCAGGACCGCACCGTCCTGCCGATCCCCGCGGCGCCGTTCAGCGGCACGATCGCCGAGGAATCGGCCGACGCCAGGCCGGCGCCGCTGCCCGCGCTGCGCCCGCCGCAGGGCGCGCCCAACGTCCTGATGTTCATGTCCGACGATACCGGCTTCGCCATGTCGAGCGCCTTCGGCGGCCCGGTGCCGACCCCCAACTTCGAGCGGCTCGCGGCCATGGGCCAGCGCTACAACCGCTTCCACACCACGGCGATCTGCTCGCCGAGCCGCGCCGCGCTGCTGACCGGGCGCAACCACCACAATGCCGGGGTCGGCTACCTCTCCGACCTGCCGACCGGCTTCCCCGGCTACGGCGGCCGTATCCTGCCCGAGACCGCGACGGTCGCCCAGATCCTCAAGCTCAACGGCTACAGCACGGCGATGTTCGGCAAGCACCACAACACGCCCGGCGACGACCGGAGCGAGGCGGGGCCGTTCGATGCCTGGCCCAGCGGGCTCGGCTTCGACTATTTCTACGGCTTCGTTGGTGGCGACAGCGACCAGTTCTCGCCTGGCATGTTCCGCGGCAACAGCAAGGTCGATCCGGACGAGGGGGCGGGCCGGATGCTCGACCGCCGCCTGGCCGACGACATCATCCGCTGGGTCCACAACCAGAAGGCCGGGGCGCCGGACAAGCCGTTCCTGATCTACTACGCCCCCGGCTCGACCCACGCGCCGCATCAGGCACCGCCGGAATACATCGCCCGGTTCAAGGGCAAGTTCGCGCAAGGCTGGGACAAGGTCCGCGAGGAGACGCTGGCCCGTCAGATCGCCGGCGGGATCGTGCCCAAGGGCACCCGGCTGACCCCGCGCCCGCCCGAGATTCCCGCCTGGTCGAGCCTTTCGCCCGGGCAGAAGGCCTATGCCGAGCGCGCGATGGAGGCCGCTGCCGGCCAGCTCGCCTACGAGGACGAGCAG
>CALLNA010000156.1 GCA_938005655.1 uncultured Novosphingobium sp. | reverse complement strand
GAGCCGTTCATGTAGGCCAGCAGCGTCTGCTTGACGATGACGTAGAGGCGGCTCTTCTTCTCGCGCACGATCTTGATCTTGGTGGCGATCGGGCCGACCACGGCATAGGACAGGAAGATGCCGAGGAAGGTGCCGACCAGGGCGGCGCCGATCAGGCCACCGAGGATTTCGGGCGACTGGTCCAGCGCGCCCATCGCCTTGACGACGCCGAGCACGGCCGCGCAGATGCCGAGCGCCGGCAGGCCGTCGCCCACCGCCACCATCGCGTGATACGACTTCAGCTTGTCGTGCTTGATGGTGTGGATCTCCTCGTCCATCAGCGCCTCGATCTCGAAGGGACGGGCGTTGCCGATGATGATGATGCGGCAGTAGTCGCAGATGAAGTTCGTCAGGTCGTGGTTCTTCAGCACCTTCGGGTAGGCCTGGAAGATGGACGATTCCTCGGGATTGTCGATATGGGCCTCGACCTCGTTGCGGGGCTTGGTGCGCAGCTCGCGCATCAGGCTGTGCAGCACGCCCAGCACCTCGAGGTAGTCCTGCTCCTTCGGCACGGCCTGGGTGAAGGCCTCGCCGATCGCCTTGCCGGCATCCTTCACCGTGGACATCGGGTTGGCGACGAAGAAGGTGCCGAGCGCGGCGCCGCCGATGATGACCAGCTCCCAGGGCTGCATCAGCACGTGCAGATGGCCGCCCATCGCCATGAAGCCGCCGAGCACGCAGCCCAGCGTCACCACCAGTCCGATCAGAATACCCACCGCAGGCCCCGTCGCAGAATCATCCGGCTTCCGCAGTAGCGCGCGTGCCTTGTGTGAGGCTTGTTTTCCGACCGGCGACAGCCTCGCGCAAGCGTTGCGGCCTATGAGCAGCCTGCCGCAATCCGTGGAGGCTCGCGCATGGTCAGCACCTATATGAGCTATCGGCTCATCGCCAAGGACATCGACCGCTCGCTCCAGCAGGTGGAGAAGCAGCCGGGCGTGGCGCGCGAGACGAAGTACTATCTCGACAACATCACCAAGGTGAAATCGGTCGACGAGTTCGTCAACAACACGCGGCTGTTCAAATACGCCATGAAGGCGATGGGCCTGCAGGACATGGACTACGCCAAGGCCTTCATGAAGAAGGCGCTGGAAGGCGGCATCAAGGACGACGGCAGCTTCGCCAACAAGCTGACGGACAAGCGCTACGCCGAGTTCGTGAAGGTGTTCAACTTCTTCGCCTATGGCGAGGACGCCACCGTCTACAATCCCGCCCAGCAGGGTACCGCGCAGCGCTACCAGCTCGAGGCCGTCAAGGCGGGCGTATCGCCCGACAACCCGACGCTGAAGGCGCAGACCGAGACCTATCTTAAGGACATCAAGGACGTGAAGTCGATCGACGACTTCCTGGCCGACGACTCGCTGCTGAACTTCGCGCTGAAGGCCTACGGCCTCAGCGACAAGATCGGCGACAAGGCGCTCATCCGGAAGGTCCTCGAAGGCGGCGTCGCCGATCCCAACAGCTACGTCAACAAGCAGTCCAACACCAATCTCAAGGATTTCGCCGCGGCCTTCGACTTCGCCGCCTATGGCGAGACGGCGACCACCTACAATCCCGCCCAGCAGGGGATCGTCGACAAGTATGCCCGCCAGACGCTCGAGGAAAATGCCGGCAACCAGAACGACGCCGTGCGGCTCGCGCTCTATTTCCAGCGCAAGGCGTCGACGCTGACCAGCCCCTACCAGATCCTCGCCGACAAGGCGCTGGGGGAAGTGGTGCGGACCGCGCTCGGGCTGCCCGACGCGGTGGTCAACGCCGATGTCGACCAGCAGGCGAAGATGCTGGAGAAGCGGATCAATCTGGAGGATTTCCAAGACCCCGAGAAGCTGGACAAGTTCCTCGCCCGCTTCACCACCATGTGGGAAATCAAGAACGGCAGCTCGTCGAGCCAGACCTCGCCGGCGGTGCTTTTCTCCAAGCCGGCAGAATACGGCATCTCCACCTCCACCCTGCTGGCGCTCCAGCAGCTCCGCAAATAGGAGGCGCCGATGCAGACCGGCCTCTACGTCGCCCTGTCCTCGCAGATCGCGCTTGAGAAGCGGCTGGACACGATCGCCGACAACATGGCCAACGCCAACACGGTCGGCTTCCGCGCCACGGGCGTGAAGTTCGAGGACCTGGTGAGCGGCAGCGGCGACAGCGCGCTCAGCTTCGTGTCGCCCGGCGACACCTTCATTCCCAATTCCGGCGGCTCGATCACCGAGACCGGCAACCCGTTCGACTTCGCCATTCAGGGCGATGCCTGGTTCGCCATCGAGACGCCGGCCGGTACGGTGATGACCCGCGACGGCCGCTTCACCATGCGCGACACCGGCGAACTGGTGACGCTGCAGGGCTATCCGGTGCTCGACGCCGGTGGGGCGCCGATCCAGCTCGACGGGCAGGGCGGGGCGCCGGCGGCGGGGCAGGACGGCTCGCTGCGCCAGGACGGCCGGCTGGTCGGCGCGATCGGCCTCTACCAGTTCCAGCCGGGGGAGACCTTCGTGCGCTACGGCAATTCGGGCATCGTCCCGAAGGGGCGGCCGGAGCCGATCGTCGACCGGCAGGACGTCGGCGTGGCGCAAGGCTTCGTCGAGGGATCGAACGTCAACCCGATCCGCGAGATGATGCGCCTGATCCAGGTGCAGCGGGCCTTCGACCAGATCACCGCCCTGATGAGGGACGGCTCGAACGCGCTCGACCAGTCGGTCAAGACGCTGGGCACGTCCTGAGGCTAGGCGGGCGTGGAGGCGACCGAGGCCAGTTCGACGGCGCTTGCGGAGACGCCCGCGCGCGGCCTCGCGCCGGACAATCCGCTGCTGGCGCTGGAGCGCGTCTACCGGACCTTCC
>CALLNA010000155.1 GCA_938005655.1 uncultured Novosphingobium sp. | reverse complement strand
GTAGAGCAGGATGCCGAGCCGGGCCACGACCACCATCGTCGAGGCGAACAGGGCCGCCCCCCACCAGAACATGAATTCCCGCCAGTCGTCCATCATCAGTCCCACAGGTTCACGATATCGAGCCGCGCGGCGGTGGCGGGCACCGCGTCGGGCAGAATGACGGCGGCGCCCTCGGGCAGCACCGGCCCGGCCAGGGAGAGGTCGCGGTTCAGCTCGTAGGCCTGTTCCGTCACCTCGGCCGTGGCCCCGAGGTGGCGCCAGCAGAGCAGGTCGAGCGTGTCGCCTTGAAGGGCGGTGACGATCATCGCCTTGGACTCGGTGGCGGAGGCAAAGGGTGGCGTGCCTCAAAAAATCGGCCGGACGGACCGCACTTCGGACGGCGGGTGATGAAGGACTTATCGGTGGCCCGCTCGCCGTGCGCGTCGCGCAGAAGCAGCCGCTCCTGACGGCCGTAGACCGGCGACCACTCGATTCCGATCGGGCGCGTACAACCACCGTCAAGGTTGCCGAAATGCTTGCAGTGGTTGCATAGCGGAACGTCGCGCCGGTCCATCACAGCCTCGCCGCGCTGGCGCGGGCGCGGAGGGCGGCAGCGCAGAGGGCCAAAGCTGGTGAGACCCCATCCGCCGTCCATTGCGGATTGAGAAGCGCTCCTCTTTGCGGGATGAGTCCGATGGACGCGCTGTCGTGACAATGGGGGTCGCCGCCATCCAAAGTCCAAGCGCAGCCTTCCGGGACAAGCAAAATGGCGGCGTCCAGGCTCGCGGTGAAGGCGGGGGCCACCGGCTTTTCGGGGATGTGACGAATGCCTAGCAGCGCGCCGATTTCCTGTTCGAGCGCGAAGTTTGGCCCCTCGGCCTTTTCGCACCGCTCAGCGAGTTCGATCAGGCGGCCCCGGTCCATCAGATCAGCTCCACGGCGGTGCGGGTGACGCCCAGGATGTCGCGGATCGCCCAGGTCGCCTCGCGGCGGGCCTCGCCTTCCTTGGTGGCCGTCACGTCGCGGTGGGTCTCGGCGAGCTGGACGCCCGCGGTGTAGACCACGGCGCGGGTGAACAGCAGGCAGAGGCGGCTCTGGCCGTTCACCTCGTCGAGCGGCGCCACCGCGGCCAGGCCCTGGGCCCCCGCCGCCTCCTGCGCGGAGCGCCAGGCGCGCAGCTCGCCCATGACGTGGATCAGCGCGCCCAGGATCGCGGAGACCAGGCGTTCGTGCGGGACGATGTCGCCCAGGCGCAGGACGGCGCGCGTCTCGTTGCAGTCGATCTCGGGATACCAGCCATCGGCCGCGACCACCGTGTTCTCCGGCGATTGCGGCGCGGCGGGGGCGGCGATCAGCGAGGACATGGACGGCTTCCTTGATGGGGTGGGGGGGTGAGGTCGCGACCCGCCTTCGATTCCTCTCCGGCAGTCCGCTCCCGCCCCCCGGCGCGGGTGGCGCAGCTCGTTATCCGGTCAGCCTGGCGGCATGGGTGACGCTGACCGAAACGCTCGCTCCGGTCAGGGCGTCGCCGGTCTTCGCGACCCAGCCCGAGACCGCGCCGGTCAGGTCCGGGCCCTCGCCGGGCTCGCCCAGCAGGTTGAGCAGCGAGGCGGCGGCGGCTTCGGCCTGGGCGCGGTCGGCCGCGTGGACCGGCTGCTCGGCCACCACCTCGTCGAGGCAGGCCGAGATGGCGGCGGCCGCCACCGCAACGCTGGCGGCGCGGAAGAGGAACGAATAGCTCATGGTCGGGTCTCCGGGGTTTGCGGCTCCGCGAGCTTCTTCTGCTCGCGTTCCAGGGCTTCGATCAGTTTCTTGACGCCGCACTTCGCATCGAGCGCGAGGGCGCGGCGGAAATGGGCGAGCGCGGCCTCGACCAGGGCGGGCTTGCCGCCGGCCGGGGCGCTGTCGGCCGTGGCGTCGAAGGTTTCGGCACCGGCCTTGAGCGCGAGGCCGATGGCCTTGACCAGCTTGGCGCGGACCTGATCGAACACGTCGGCGTCGGCGGTCAGGACGGCGAACTGCTGGAGCGTGTCGAGGTCGATCGCCGGGTCTTTCGCCAGGCCGGCCTCGGCCACTTCCTCGACGATCAGCGTCGCGGGCTTGCGCGAGTAGCGTTCCGGCAGGGCGAGCCGGTGGGCCAGAACGTAGCGCGCCAGGGAGAGCGCCAGCGGCCAGTCGGCGATGTCGATCGCCCAGATCAGCAGGGTTACGACGATCTCGTCCTGCGCGCCGCCGTCGCCGGCCAGCGCGCCCTCGACCCACGGCAGGTAGGCGGAGATCATGCCGCGCTTCGCCTCGATCTTGCGTTCGACCGACTGGATCGCCTGGAGCTTCCGCAGATCCTCGCCCAGCGCCATCAGGAGCTGCTGGTACTCGGTCGCGACCGGGCCTTCGGTGGGCATCGGCGCGGCGCCGGGGGCGGCGGTGGACGCGCCTCCGGCGATCGAGGCCAGGATGCGCTGGCGGTGGGCAAGAGCGGGGCTGAAGGACATGGCGGGGTTCTCCTGCGAACCTTCCCCTCCCGGGAGTCGAAGCCGGGAGGGGATGAGGCGAGGGGAAATCGAGCGTCCCCTTTTTCTGTGCTGGGCTCCCCGGGCCGCCGCCCGCTCAGGCAGCTATCGGATCAAAGCCTCTCGGGTATTACGGGGCGACGCGGGCCGGGGCGCCGCCGATGACGATGTTCTCGACCAGGACCGCCAGTTCGTAGTCCTCGACCACGTAGTCCTCGTTGACGCTCTCGTAGTTGGCGATGCGGTCCAGCTCGGGTTCGTCCTTCAGGAACCGGCGGCGGGTGCCCTCCTGCCAATAGATCGACAGGTTATCGAGCGTGGTGATCAGCAGGCCGGTCGCCGGGAAGAACGGCACGCGCACGGCGGGGAGGCCGCCGAGCTGCTTGCTCGACCGCAGGATGCGGTCGGTCGCCTCGACCTCGGTGGCGGTCGCGCCGGTCTGCTGGGCGATGGTGAAGTACTTGTCGTCGACCAGGTCATGGCCGACGATCACCACCAGGTCGGTGTTGCCGCGGTGCCATTCCGGCAGCATCCGCTTCGCATCGAGCACCAGGGCGTCGAGCGAGGAATAGTCCGCCACCGCGTGGGCCGAGCCGCCCGCGGCGTTGTAGGCCGCGTTCGCGTCGAACAGTTCCACGCCGGGCTTGACGTAGATCTTCTTCAGCGCGGCATTGTTGGTGCCGTCCGTCTTGACGGTCAGGCTGCCGTCGCTGAAGACCTGGGCCGGAGCGCGGGTGCGGATGTTCTGGAGCCATCCGATGTTCACGTCCTGGAGCATCGGGTTGGCGCCGCGATCGGTGGTGGCGGCGATCGAGGTGCCGTTCCACCCGATCATGATCCGGTCGCGCGCCTGCTGCTGAAGGATCGCGTCGCGCATCAGCGTCTGGAATTCCGGACGGTGGCGCCAGGCGTCGAGCAGGGCGTAGCGCTGCGACCAGTCGAAGTTGGTCTGGCGGCAGTTGTAGGTGTTGATCTCCGAATTGCCGGTGGGATCGGAGGGGTTGCGCCGGGTGCCGCCCGAGGTGTCGGTGCGGCCCGCGATGGTGCGGGTGGTGCCGAGGCCGAGCGTCTGGCCCTGCTGCTCGACGACGGGCACCACGTTGATCGCCGAGAGGAACTCGGACGATTCCGCCATCTTCGCTTCGAGCCGCTGCTCCACGACAGGGTCGACCGAGAACTTCGTGGTGGCGTCCGCGACGTTGTTCAGAAGCGCGATCTGGCTGACGTAGGCGTTGAAGAGGATACGGGTTTCGTTACGCATCGGAGGGGTCCTCGGATCGGAAAGGCAGGTCGGTCGGCAGGATCGCGGGCGGTTGGAGGGGTCAGCAGTCGGTGACGGCGGCGCCGTTGCCGCCGGTGGCGAGCGGGCGGGCGGTGAAGCCGGGCTTGGGGGTGCTCTCGACCGTGGCCTTGAGCGTGGAGAGGTCGGTGCGCAGCGCGGACAGGTCCGTTTCGGACTTCGTCATGAACGACTGCACCGCGCCGGCGAGCTGGCCGATCGAGGCGGCCAGGGCGACGATGCCCGCGTCGGTCTGGGCGGTGTTCGCCGGCGGCGCGGCGGGAGCGGCCGGTTGCGCCGGCTGTTCGCTCTGCTGCTGGCCGCCGCCGGTGAACTTGTCGGCCAGGGCCTTGAGCGAGGCGAAGATGCCGGTGGGGTCGGGGTTGGCGGCCGAGGGCGCTTCCGGCTCCAGCTCGAGCGGCAGCGGCTCGGTCGCGGTCAGGGTGATCGCGCCGGGGAGTTGGCGGTTGAACTTCATCCGCTCGGTGGCGATCGAGGCCGGGCTGTCGGTCAGGGCCACGCCCGCGAGGTAGGCGAAGCCCTTGCCGCCGAAGTCGGGCAGGATCTCGATCGAGGGATAGAGCTTCTGGCTGGCGTCGTTCAGCGCCTTGGCGTCTTCGGTGACGTCGAGAACGCCGTAGAGCGCCTTGCGCTTTTCCTTCTTGCCGTTGAAGTCCACCTCGACCTCGCCGGTGCTCAGCTCCAGCACGTCGCCGTAGGCGCGGAAGGGCTTGTCGCCGCTGATCCCGCGGATGTGCTCGATGTTGACCCGCGCGCCGTAGGTGGCCGGGTTGTAGCTCGACGCCATCTCATCGATCTGCTTGCCGTCGATCGTGCGGCCGTCGACGGTCGAGCCTGCGGTGGCGAGGAGGAACGGCTTGGTCTTCATCGGTGGCTCCGTCTGCGTTCGTGCGCCGGGCTGGGCCGGCATTGACGCTCGCAAAGGACCGTCCGGCCCGGCGCTTGGCAACGCGGGCGCGTTGTAACGGCGGCCTTACAACAAGCGGCGGTTCGCAGGGGGCGGGTGCGGCCCATAGCGTGGCCGGCGATGGAAATGGCCGCTCCGGACGAACGCCTCGACACCCGCGACGATCCCGATTTCGAGGACGGCGAGGGGCCTTCCGCTCGCCTGCCGATCGTGGTCAGCCTGCGCAATCACGCCCGCTCGCTCTATTGGCGCGGGTGGCGGATGACCCAGATCGCGGCCGAGCTGGAGGTGGCCTACGCCACGGTCGCGAGCTGGAAGACGCGCCACAAGTGGGATGAGGCGAGCCCGCTGGAGCGCGCCGAGGACGGGACGCTGGCGCGTTACCTGGCGCTGATCGCCAAGGACCCCAAGACCGGGAGCGACTTCAAGGAGATCGACCTGCTCGGCCGCCAGATGGAGCGGTTCGCGCGGATCGGGAAGTACCGGGACGGCGGCAACGAGGCGGACCTGAACCCGGCCCGGTCGAAGGGCGGGAAGGCCGCGGCGGCGGCCAACCAGAAGGCGAAGAACCTGATCACGCCGGAGATGGTCGACAAGCTGCGCGCGGACCTGCGCGACAGCCTGTTCGGCCATCAGGCGATTTGGCTATCCACCACCTCGCTCCGGACGCGTCAGATCCTGAAATCGCGCCAGATCGGCGCGACGTGGTATTTCGCGCGCGAGCGGTTCCTGGTCGGCCTGGAGACCGGCAAGAACCAGATATTCATCTCGGCGAGCCGCGCCCAGGCGAACATCTTCCGCCAGTACATCGTGCAGTGGGTGCAGTCGGTCTGCGGCGTGACGCTGCGCGGCGATCCGATCGTGGTGCAGCGGATCGACGAGGATGGCGAAGCGCTCGATCCGTTCGAGCTGCACTTCCTCGGCACGAACTATCGGACGGCGCAGGGCTACCACGGCGACGTCATCATCGACGAGTGCTTCTGGATCTACGGCTTCGAGGAGCTGTTCAAGGTCGCCTCGGCGATGGCGACCCAGAAGCAGTACACCATCACGCTGTTCTCGACGCCGTCGACCCTGGCGCACGAAGCCTATCCGATGTGGTGCGGCGACCGCTACAACCGGCGGCGGGCGAAGGCCGACCGGGTGCGGATCGACATCACCCACGACACGCTGAAGCACGGCGTGATGGGTGCGGACGGGATCTGGCGGCAGATCGTCACCGTCCACGACGCGGTCGAGCAAGGCTTCGATCTGATCGATATCGAGCAGCTCCAGCAGCAGTATTCGATCGACGAATTCGACAACCTGTTCCGCTGCATCTTCCTGGATGGCAGTCAGTCGATGTTCCCCTTCGCGGCCATGCGGCCGTGCATGGTCGATAGCTGGGAGGTCTGGCGCGATTACCAGCCCTATGATCCGCGGCCCTACGCGGGCGACGTCTGGCTGGGCTACGACCCCAACGCCAGCGAGACCGGGACGGGCGACGATGCGGCCCTGGTCGCGGTCGCGCCGCCCAGCAAGCCCGGCGGCAAGTTCCGGGTGCTCGAAAAGCAGCGGCTCAAGGGCCTGGACTTCGCCGGCCAGGCCGAGGCGATCAAGGCCATGTGCGCGAAGTATCGCGTGACCAAGATCGGGATCGACACCACCGGGGTCGGCAAGGCCGTCCACCAGCTCGTGCTCAAGTTCTTCCCGATGGCCGAGGCCTACAACTACTCGGTCCAGACCAAGACCGCGCTGGTGCTGAAGGCGAAGAACGTGATCACTAGCGGCCGGCTCGAATTCGATGCCGGATGGCTGGACGTCGCCCAGGCCTTCATGGCGATCCGGCCCGAGATTACCAAGGGCGGCACCCAGGTCACTTACGTCGCGAGCCGAGCCGGCGGGGCGGGCCACGCCGATCTGGCCTGGGCGATCATGCATGCCCTGTTCTTCGAACCGCTCGATATCACCGAGCCGCCGGGTGGCGGCTCCACCGTGGAGTTCTTTTCATGACCGCTAAGACCACCAAGGCCGCGGCGAAGCCCTCGGCCGTGCAGGCGTTCACCTTCGGCGAGCCCGAGGCCGTGCTGGACAAGCGCGAACTGTTCGACCTGTTCGAGGTCTATCACAACGGCCGGTGGTACGAGCCGCCGATCCCGCGGGTGGCGCTGGGCAAGACCTATCGCATGTCGGGCTATCACCAGAGCGCGATCTTGCTGAAGCGCAACCTGCTGGCGGGGGCCTTCGTGCCCTCGCGCTGGCTGTCGCGGTCGGAATTCGCGGCCTGGGCGCTGGACTGGCTGATTTTCGGCGACGCCTATCTGGAGCGGATCGACAACCTGGGCGGGCGGCCGCTGCGGCTCAAGCGCTCGCTGGCGGCCTACACCCGCGTCGGGGTCGAGCCCGACGTCTGCTGGTTCGTGCGGCCGGGCCTGTCGATCGGCCAGGCGCACCCTTTCGAGCCCGGGGCGGTGCATCACCTGGCCGAGACCGATCCGTTGCAGGAGGTCTATGGGATGCCGGAGTATCTCTCGGCGCTGCACTCAGGCCTGCTGAACGAGGCGGCGACGATCTTCCGGCGGCGCTACTACAAGAACGGGAGCCACGCAGGGTACATCCTCTACAACTCGGAGGCGACGATCAACGAGGTCGATAGCGCCGCGATCCGCGAGGCCATGCGCCAGTCGAAGGGGGCGGGGAACTTCCGCAATCTCTACGTCCACGCGCCGAACGGGAAAAAGGACGGGTTGCAGATCCTGCCGATCGGAGAGGTGGCGGCCAAGGATGAGTTCCTGAACATCAAGGAAGTCACCCGCGACGACATGCTGGCCGCGCACCGGGTGCCGCCCCAGCTCCTCGGCATCGTGCCGAAGAACAGCGGCGGCTTCGGCAACGTGATCGACGCCGGGCGCACCTTCTACGAGCTGGAGATACTGCCGATCCAGGGCCGCTTGCTGGAGGTCAACGACTGGCTCGGCCTGGAAGCGGTGAAATTCGCGCCGCTGAGCGACCAGGGCATCCTGGAGCGCGTGGTGGCGACGCCGAGCAACTCGGGCGCGCGCTGACCTATTCCCCGCCGGAAACGGGGACTGGCGGGGTAATCATTTCAACCTAGCCCGGCGGCGGCCGGCGTTGTGGCAGACGGGCTCGGCCATGCCCGCCGCGATCGAACGAATCTCGGCGCGCCGGCTCCGGTGAACGAATACCTGCACCTGCACGATGCCCTGGGCCGCGCGGCGCGCACGATAAGCCGCCTGACGCTGGGCATTGGTCAAATCCATGGAGAGCCCTTTCCGTTACTAGTTTCCACCATGCCACAAGCGCGCGCCTGTTACTAGTGATGCGGGAGTGCGGCGGCGCTGGTATCTGTCCCGTCGCCCCTGCCCGCGCCAGCTCGCCGGGTCCCGCCGGGCGCTCGGCAGTTCATCGAAACCAATGCGAACCTGAATGGAGCCAGGCCGGGCCGCACCCCTGTCCAACCCGGCGCGCCGCGCTTGCCCCCACGCCCCGCCTGCCCGCTCTCTGTTTGAAATTTACGCAGAGCGGACGGTCATGGCGGGGCGATCGGGTGCCGATTTTCAGGGGACGGGGTGGACTCACGACATATTGCGGTGGAGGTCTCCAACAATGCACTGTGACGCGTGTTATATGCGCCTCTGCAACAGCTCCGCAGGCGCAACCGAGCGCGATCATGGCACGGATGTTGCGCTTCCCCCCTGGGAAGCCCCGGGGCCGGCGTAGCCGGTCCCGTCCCACGGTGCGTGAGGGTGCTTTTGGTTCGTTCTGGATGCTTCGGCGCGGGGGAGGAGATCGTCAGATCCAACTTATTCAGGCGCACATGCGCCTGAATTCCCCATTGGATCAGAATGATCCCCCGATCTCTCGCCGTCTGCCGGATTCGCCCTCCAAGTACGCGCGATCGTCAACCGCCGCCGCCAACCTCCGCAACGTCTCGCCCAGCAGGCTATCGCCGTTCCAGGTCGCCGTGTGCCGCTCCTGGCTCGTCAGGCTGCTGAGCATCGCCTCGTAGGCATCAGCCTCCTGCTTGCGGCGATCCTCCTCACAGCCCGGCATGGGGACATTGCGAAGCAAGGTACGCATCCAGCCCTTCATGGCCTCGGGCACGAGCAGCGCATAAGCGTTGGGCACCTGCTCGACCTGCGGGCCGCCGGGCTCGGGCTCGTCGATCGGCCGCGACCGTCGCATCCAGTGGAGGAAGCCTTCCTGGCGCAGCCGGACCAAGGCATCGTGCACCGCTGAATAGGATCGTCCGACCGCGGCGGCGATCGTCGCGATCGCCGGCTCAAGCCGGCCGCTGGCATACTCGACCGTGTCGTAGAGGAACGCGAGGACCTCCAGGCCGATTTCGCCGAGCTTGCCGTTGCGCGCACCGGGCTCCTTTTCGCGTCGTTCGAGGCGAGTGCGGTACTCGAAGGCGCGAGCCGCCTTCAGCAGCGCGCCGGTCCAGCGCTTCCCGCCACGAGGAGTGCCATCGTTGATCGGCTTCCAGATGCGATGCTCAATAGTCCCTTCGGTGTAGGAGTTGCGCCAGACCCTCTCACCGCTGCGCGGGCTATCGCCACGCTCAAGCAGCATCCGCGTCCGGCGGCTGAGCTTGGCCTTGACGGCATTAGCTGCCGCGAGGCCGAACGGGACGGCGTCGTGCAGGGGCCCGGCCATCACGCTTGCCCTCCCGCGACCGCCAGGGCCGCTGATCGGGAAGCAGCGCCACGGGCTCCGGCAGGCCCTTCATGAGCAGACCGGCCCACAACTGCGCCAGCTCGCGCCGACGCGGCATATACATCGCGCGATTGTAGATCGGCTCCACCCCCTCCTGGGCATGGGCAAGCATCAAGTCGATGATGGCGCGATCGCGCTCCCGATCCTGGACCGCTGCGCGTTCGTTCATGATGGTCGAAAACGTGGCCCGCCAGCCATGCGGCACATGAATGCCACGGAAACCGGCGTCTCGATACAAGCCGCTGATCGTTGAATCGCTGATCGGCTTGTCCTTCCCGCCGATCCCGGTGAACAGCCACGTCGCGCTGGCGGTGACGCTCAACGCGGCTTTGACCACCGCGACGGCCTCTCCCGAGAGCGGGATGATGAACTCCCACGTCACATCCCGCTTGCGCTGCCGCGTGAGCTTCATCTTGGCGGCCGGGATGCGCCAGATCGGCTGCTCGCCGTCCAAGTCCTCGAACTCCGCTCGTTCCGCGAGCTGGACCACGCCCGGGCGCGCGGCCGTCAAGGCCATCAGCCGCGAAGCCAGCAGCGTGGACCAGTGAGCATCCGGCATCGCCTCGGTCTTGATCAGCACCGAGCGCGCCTGCTCGATCTTGGTCATGGCCGGGCGCAGCCTGGCATCCGTCGGCGCAAGGGCCTTCCGGATCGTGCTCGCGGGATCTTGCTCCGCGATCCCCGAGGCGATCGCCCAGACGAACACGTCCGACATGTGGTTGACCACGCGATGGGCCATGTCGTGATGCCCCTTCGCCTCGATCGCGCGAGCGACCTCCAACGCCAGCGGAGGCGTGATCGCTTTCACGGGAAGCGACCCGATCTTCGGAAAGACGTGGTTCTCCAGCCGGTCCAGGATCTGCTTGCCGTAGCGCGCGGACAGTGTCTTCGCCTTTACCGAATGCCAGGCGCGAGCAACCCGCTCGAAGCTGTCCAGGGCTTCGGCGACCAGCGCCGCCGCCCGTTGCCTCTTCTCGACGGCCGGATCGACACCCTGATCGAGCAGCGCCCTCGCCGCAGCCCGCTTGTTCCGCGCGGCTGTGAGGGATACCTCCGGGTAGGAGCCCAACGCCAACTGCTTTTCCTTCTGGGCGAAGCGATACTTCAAGCGCCAGAGCTTCGAGCCGTTGGGACGGACCAATAGGAACAGTCCGTGCGAGTCGGAGAGCTTGTAGTCCTTCTCGCCCGGCTTGGCCTTCCGGCAGGCAGTGTCGGTCAACGCCATCCAGTACCCCCGCGGATACCCCCAAATAGGGGGCGCTTGGATGCGTTACCATGCAACGCCATGCGACAACCCTATGGTCCAAACCCGCATAAACGCAAGGGTTCTGCGGCTCCATGCGACAACATGCGAGTGAAAGGTGGATGCCCCGCGAGGATTCGAACCTCGATTGACGGAGTCAGAGTCCGTAGTCTTACCTTTAGACGACGGGGCAACAGGCGGGTGCCTCTATGCGCCCGGCCGGGCCGCGTCAAGCCATGCGGTGGGCGGCAGGCTTGCCGGATCGGCCGGGCGGGGCTACATCGTTTCCAGGTGCCCGCAAACGCGCGGGAAAACGATAAGAGTGTGATGACGATGGCGGATCAGCCTCCGCCGGCGACATGGGATGCGACGAGGGGCGGCGAAGCGCGGACGGCGGCCCAGGCTGCGGCTCCAGAGGCTTCATCGTCCCGGCCCGATACCCCGCCAGCCGGCGACAGTTCCACGGATTCCCCCGGCCCTTCCGCCGGCTCCGCCGCCATCCGGGGCGGGCGCGAGATGTGGCGGTCCCTCCCCCTCCAGCGCAGCGCCTATGCCGCGATCGACCTCGGCACCAACAACTGCCGCCTGCTGATCGCGCGGCCCTCGGGCGACAACTTCATCGTGGTCGACGCCTTCAGCCGCGTGGTCCGGCTCGGCGAGGGCCTGGCCCAGACCGGGCGGCTCAGCGACGAGGCGATGGACCGCGCGCTCGGCGCGCTCCAGGTCTGCTCCGACAAGCTGCGACGGCGCAACGTCCACCTCGCCCGCTCGGTCGCGACCGAGGCCTGCCGCCGCGCCGCCAACGGCATGGAGTTCATCGCCCGGGTCCGCGAGGAGACCGGCATCCACTTCGACGTGATCAGCGCCCGCGAGGAGGCCCGCCTCGCCGTGCTCGGCTGCCATATCCTGCTCGAGCCGGGGATCGGCCCGGCGCTGATCTTCGACATCGGCGGCGGCTCGACCGAGCTGGTGCTGATCGAGAGCGGCCCGGCCGTGCCGCGCATCCTCGACTGGATCAGCGTGCCCTGGGGCGTCGTCTCGCTGACCGAGACCTTCGGCCAGGAGCGCGGCGGCGAGGACGGCGCCGACGAGGCCGCCCGCCTCGTCCGCTACGGCCGGATGCGCGAGGCCGTGCGCGAGAGCTTCGCCGCCTTCGCCGATCGCGTCGCCGACGCGCGCCGGGCCGGCGAGGAGGGCGGCGGCCTGCGCCTGCTCGGCACCAGCGGCACGGTGACGACGCTCGCCAGCCTGCACCTCGACCTGCTGCAATACGACCGCCGCGCGGTCGACGGGCTGATCGTCCCGGCCAGCTCGATGCGCGAGATCTCGGCCCGGCTCTCGGCCATGTCGCCCGCCCAGCGGCGCGAGCTGCCCTGCATCGGGCGCGAGCGGGCGGACCTCGTCGTCGCCGGCTGCGCGATCCTGGAGACGATCCTCGACCTGTGGCCCGCCGCGCGGCTCGGCGTCGCCGACCGCGGCATCCGCGAGGGCATCCTGCGCAGCCTGATCACCGCGGGCGGCAAGGGCGAGCGCCTGCGCGCCGAGCTGCGCCTGCGCAAGCAGGGCGTCGAGCCCGTCCGGTGAGCCGCTCGGGAAAGGACCCACGCACCCGGCTCAAGACCGGCAAGGGCCGCACGTCCAGCTCGACCCGCTGGCTCTCGCGCCAGCTCAACGACCCCTACGTGAAGAAGGCCAAGGCCGAAGGCTACCGCAGCCGCGCCGCCTACAAGCTGGCCGAGCTGGACGAGCGATTCGGCCTGCTCAAGGGCGTCGCCCGCGTGGTCGACCTGGGCATCGCCCCGGGCGGATGGAGCCAGGTCGTGCGCCAGCGGAGCCCCAGGTCGCGGGTGGTCGGCATCGACCTGCTCCCCACCGACCCGCTCGACGGGGTGACGATCTTCCAGATGGACTTCATGGCCGACGAGGCCCCCGCCCTGCTCGAAGGCGCGCTGGACGGCCCGCCCGACCTGGTGCTGTCGGACATGGCGGCCAACACGGTCGGCCACCAGCAGACGGACCATCTGCGCACCATGGGCCTGGCCGAGACCGCCGCCGACTTCGCGATCCAGACCCTGGCGCCGGGCGGCGCCTTCGTCGCCAAGGTCCTGGC
>CALLNA010000154.1 GCA_938005655.1 uncultured Novosphingobium sp. | reverse complement strand
ACGCCGAAGGCAATGGCCATCCCCCAGACGACGTCGTAGTTGCCCGTGCGGTCGCGGACAATGCCGTAGAGGATCGGCGAGATCGCGGAGCCGATGCCGAACGGCATGTAGAGCGCGCCATAGACCTTGCCGTAATGGGCCATCCCGAAATAGCGCGCGGCGAGGAAGGCGACCATGTCGCTCTCCGTCCCCGCCGCGAAGCCGAGCATGAAGCCGCCGGCCATGACCAGGCCGAGGCTGCTTCCCGTGCCGGCGAGCAGATGGCAGGCCATGGCCGGCAGCAGCATGGCGCAGAAGGCGACGCCGGGCGCCCAGAAGCGATCGAACAGCAGGCCGACGATCACCCGCCCGGCGAGGATGCCGAGCGCCACCACGCCGAGCACGCTGGCCCCGGCGGCGGCGGGGAGGCCCTGGAGGACCACGATCTGCCCGATGTGCAGGTGCGCCCCGCCATAGGCCAGGGCGATGACCAGGATCGCCACCCACAGCAGCCAGAAGCGATAGTCGCGCATCGCCGCGGCCAGCGTGACCCCCGTGACCGCGCCGCTATCGTCGGAGAGGTCGGCGGGGCGCTCCTCCGGGCGCGGCTCGCGGAACCAGGCGAGGCCGAGCGGCAGGGCGATCAGCAGCGGAAACAGGGCGGCGATCGGAAAGGCGCTGCGCCAGCCCCAGGCGGCGATCGCCCGCGTCACCACCTGCGGCACGACCAGCGCGGTCAGGCTGGTGCCGACGAGCATGATCCCCAGCGCCAGCCCGCGGTTGCGGCTGAACCACATCGACACGGCCCGGCTCCAGGTCACGGGCGTCGAGCCGATCCCGATCACACCCAGCACCGCCCAGAACAGCCACCACCCGGGCAGGGCGGCGGGCACGAAGTAGAAGGCGGCAAAGGTCAGGCCGAAGGCGGCGAGCGACCACAGCGCGACCGGGCGGACGCCCTTGCGGTCGGCCAGCCCGCCGTAGAACGGGGCGAGGAAGGCGGCGATCAGGCCGAAGATCGTCACCCCCATGCTGATCGCGGCGAAGTCCCAGCCGAGCTCGACATGGACCGGGCCCATCACCAGCGGCAGGACGTTGAAGGGGATCGGCGAGGCGCCGCAGGCGCTGCCGATCAGGGCGGCGATCAGCGGCTTGGTGCCGCGCCGGAATTCGGACGAGGCGGCCGCGCTCATGCCCGCGGCGCTCGCGCGGGGCCTTGCTGCGAGGCTGGTTGCGGATCGGGCGAATCGTCGCCGCCGCGACGGCAAGGCTGCATCATCCCCTGGATTCCTTAGCGATCATTTGTCCGGACAACTTTTCATGGCGGCAGAATGCTGTCAAGTGGCGGCCGCGGCGAGGGGCGGTTTTCGATTTTGGCCTTGACGCGGGAAATTTGTCCGGACAAATCATATGCCCATGAGCAAGGTTTCCGGCAAGGATCGGGCGAAGGGGGCGGCCAGCGTGCTGTTCGTCCCCGGTTCTCGCCCAGAGCGATTCGCGAAGGCCGCGGCGGCGGGCGCCGACGTGGTCTGCGTGGACCTGGAGGACGCCGTTCCGGCGGACGGCAAGGAGGCGGCGCGCCATGCGGCGATCGCCGCGATCGCGCCGCGGATCGCGATCCGCGTCAACGGCGTCGCGACGGCGGCCGGGCTGGCCGACCTCCTGGCGCTGGCGGCCGCGCCGGAGCTGCCCGAGCTGATCTTCGTGCCGATGGTCGAATCGGCGGAGGAGTTGCGGATCGCGCGCGCCGTGCTGGGCGAGGCGGCGGCGCTGGTGCCGCTGATCGAGACGCCGCGCGGCCTGCGCCGGGCGGCGGAGATCGCCTCGGCGCCCGGCGTCGCGGCGATGATGTTCGGCGGCGGCGACCTGTCGGCCTCGCTCGGCGTGGCCCTGGCCTGGGAGCCGCTGGCCGTGGCCCGCGCCCAGTTCGTCATCGCCTGCGCCGAGGCGGGCGTGCCGGCGATCGACGTGCCGTTCATCGCGCTCGACGACGCCGAGGGGCTGGAGCGCGAGACGCGGCTGGCGAAGCGCGCGGGCTTCCAGGCCAAGGCCGCGATCCACCCCGCGCAGCTCGAGGCGATCCACGCCGTGATGCGCCCCGGCGCGGCCGAGGTGGCCGAGGCCGAGGCCGCGCTCGCCGCCTACGAGGCGGCTGGCGGCGGGGCGGTCCGGTTCAATGGACGAATGTTGGAGGCGCCGATGGTGCGCCGGTACGCGGCCATCGTGGCGATGGCGGGCAATCGGGAGACAGAGGATGCGTGAGGGTGTGATCGAGGTGGCTCCGGGCCGCTTCCGCGAGAGTTTCGGCCGCTATTTCGAGGACTTCATCGTCGGCCATATCTACGAGCATCGTCCCGGCCGGACGATCACCGACACCGACAACGTGTGGTTCACGCTGCTGACGATGAACACCCACCCGTCGCACTTCGACTACGAGTTCGCGCGCAAGACCGAGTTTGGCAAGCCGCTGGTCTGCTCGCCCTTCACCGTCGCGCTGATGGTGGGGATGAGCGTCAGCGACCTCAGCCAGAAGTCGATCGCCAATCTCGGCTGGGACGAGATCCGGCTGACCCACCCGCTGTTCCCCGGCGACACGCTCTATGCCGAGAGCGAGGTGCTGGAGAAGCGCGAGTCCAAGTCGCGGCCCGAGCAGGGCATCGTCACGGTCAAGACGATTGGCAAGAACCAGAATGGCGACGTGGTCTGCACCTTCAAGCGCACCATGCTGGTGTGGAAGCGCGGCTGCGGCCCGGTGGACGACTGATCGTGGAGCAGCGGACGATGGACCCGATCGAGGAGGCCGCGCTGCTCGACGCGCTCCAGCGCTGGGTGGACAAGGAGGTCCGCCCGGTGGTGATGCGCCACGACCACGGCGACATCTGGCCCGCCGAACTGGTGGCGCAGATGGCCGAGATGGGCCTGTTCGGCGCGACGATCGGGCAGGAATACGGCGGGCTCGGCCTGCCTGCCACGACCTATGCGAAGATCATCGCGATGATGTCGTCCTACTGGATGGCGCTGACCGGGATCATGAACTCGCACCTGATCATGGCCGCCGCGGTCGAGCGGTTCGGGACCGAGGCGCAGAAGGCGCAGTGGCTGCCCAAGTTCGCCAGCGGCGAGATTCGCGGCGGCCTCGCCCTGACCGAGCCCAACGCGGGCACCGACCTCCAGGCGATCCGCACCGTGGCGGTGCGCGACGGCGACAGCTACGTCATCAACGGCACCAAGACCTGGATATCGAACGGCATCCAGGGCTCGTGCTTCGCCCTGCTGGTGAAGACCGATCCCAAGGCCGACCCGCGCTACAAGGGCATGAGCCTGATGATCGCGCCCAAGGGGCCGGGATTCGGCGTCGGCAAGAAGTTCGACAAGCTGGGCTACAAGGCGATCGATTCCGCCGAGCTGGTGTTCGAGGACTATCGCATTCCCGCCGACAACCTGATCGGCGGCGTGGAGGGGCAGGGCTTCTTCCAGGCGACCGGCGGGCTGGAGCTGGGGCGGATCAACGTCGCCGCGCGCGGCGTGGGCCTGGCGGACGGAGCCCTGCGCCTCGCCACCGAATATGCCCAGATCCGCGAGACCATGGGCAAGCCGATCGCGCAGCACCAGGCGATCCAGCTCAAGCTCGGCGAGATGGTCACGCGCGCCCGCGCGGCACGGCTGCTGACGCTCGACGCGGCCGAGGCCTACGATCGCGGCGAGCGCTGCGACATGGAGGCGGGGATGGCCAAGTTCTTCGCCTCCGAGGCGGCGGTGAAGAACGCCGACGAGGGGATGCGGATCTTCGGCGGCTATGCCTATTCGAAGGAATATGAAATCGAACGCTTCTACCGCGACGCCATGCTGATGTGCATCGGCGAGGGCACCAACGAGATGCAGCGCATGATCATCGCCAAGCAATGGGTGAAACGGAATCCGGCGTGACCGAGGCCCAGCACCCCGCCGCCGACGTTCCCGCGCCACGACAGCAGCCGCTGCCGCTGGCCGGCTATCGCGTCATCTCCTCGGAGCAATACGGCGCCGGCCCCTACGGCACGATGTTCCTGGCGCAACTGGGCGCGGAGGTCATCAAGATCGAGCCGCCCAAGGGCGGCGATTCCGCGCGCGCGGCCGGGCCCTATTTCCTGGGGCAGGACGACAGCCTGTTCTACCAGACCTTCAACCTCAACAAGCGCTCGCTGACGCTCGACCTGCGCACCGACGCGGGGCGCGAGGTGCTGCATCGGCTGGTCGCCACGGCCGACGCGGTGACGAACAACGCGCGCGGGGACCTGCCGGCGAAGCTCGGGCTGGACTATGCGGCGCTGGGCAGGATCAATCCGGCGATCGTCTGCGTCCACGCCTCCGCCTACGGGCGCGACGGGCCGCGCGCCTCCTGGCCGGGCTACGACTACCTGATGCAGGCCGAGGCCGGGTTCATGGCCGTGACCGGCGCGCCGGACGATCCGCCGACGCGCTTCGGCCTGTCGCTGGTCGATTTCATGACCGGCTCGATGCTCGCGACCGCGACGCTCGCGGCGCTGATCGGCGCGCGCGCGAGCGGGCAGGGCTGCGACTACGACCTCTCGCTGCTCGACGCCGCGCTGCACCAGACGAGCTATCCGGCGATGTGGTATCTGAACGAGGGGTTCGAGACCGGCCGCGCCCCGCGCTCCGCCCACCCTTCGGTCACGCCCTCGCAGACCTTCCGCACGGCGGACGGCTGGGTCTTCGTCATGGCGCAGCTGCCCAAGTTCTGGACGCTGCTCGTCGACCTGATCGGGGCCGAGGGGCTCAAGGACGATCCGCGCTTCGCCACGGTCGCCGCGCGGCTGGAAAACCGCGACGCCCTGACCGTCGCGCTCGACGCGATCTTCCAGCGGCAGCCGACGCGGCACTGGACCGGGCTGCTCGGCGGGATCGTGCCGGTCGCGCCGGTCTATGGGCTGGGCGAGGCGCTGGACAATCCGGAGGTCGCCGGGATGATCGACCGCGTCGCCCATCCCGACCTGCCCGCGGGGATGCGGGTCCTGACCAGCCCGATCCGGGTCGCCGGCCAACGTCTCCCCAACCGCGCCGCGCCGAAGCTGGGGGCGGATACCGAGGCACTCCTCGCGGAAGTGGGCTATGATGCCGATGCGATCGCGTCCCTGCGCGAGCGCGGAGTGGTGTGACCCGATGGGCAAGCTGACCGGCATCACCGTGATCGACCTCACGCAGTTCCTGCCGGGGCCGATGATGACGACGATGATGGCCGATCAGGGCGCCGAGGTGATCAAGATCGAGCCGCCGGCCGGCGATCCGGCGCGGGCCCTGAAGCCGTTCGAGGGCGGCCAGTCGGTATGGTTCCGCAACCTCAACCGAGGGAAGGAAAGCCTGACGCTCGACCTCAAGAGCGCGGCGGGCAAGGATGCCTTATGGGCGCTGGTCGACCGCGCGGACGTGTTCGTCGAGGGCTTCCGGCCCGGCGTAGCGGCGCGGCTGGGGTTCGGCCGGGAGGCGGTCGCGGCGCGCAACCCGCGCCTGGTCTATTGCTCGATCAGCGCCTTCGGCCAGGCCGGGCCGCTCGCCGATCACCCGGCGCACGACCTGGCGGTGCAGGCGGTGAGCGGCTTCCTCTCGGTCAACGACGGGCGCGACGGGCAGCCGGTGGTGCCGGGCGTGCCCTCGGCCGACATGGCGGCGGGGCTGACCGCGCTGTCGGCGGTGCTGATGGCTCTGCTCGGGCGCGAGCGCACCGGGCGCGGCGACTATGTCGACATCGCGATGCTCGACGCGTTGCTGCCGTGGTCGGCGCATATCGCGGGCGGCGCGATCGCGGGCGGGGAGCCGCCGCACTCGGCGGCGCAGCGCTCGCTGGGCGGGGCCGGCTTCTACAACGTCTATCGCACCGCGGACGGCCGCCACGTCGCGCTCGGCGGGCGCGAGACGAAGTTCGTCACGACCCTGCTGACCGCGCTGGAGCGGCCGGACCTGATCCCGCTGGGCGAGGCCCCGGCGGGCGAGCAGGGCGCGCTGATCGCCTTCCTGGCGGAGACCTTCGCCACGCGGACCCGCGACGAATGGGGCGAATGGTTCGCCCACCGCGACGTCGCCTTCGCGCCCGTGCTCGATTTCCGCGAGGCGCTCGGCCAGCCGCAGGTCGCCGAGCGCGGCCTGTTGGTCGAGGCCGGGGGCGGCCACCAGATCGCCCCCGCCATCCGCTTCGCCGGAGAGGAATGGACCGCGCGCGGCGCGCCGGATCAGGCGTCGACCTCGATATGCATGTGATAGGCGAAGCGGTCGCCCGGATGATGGCTCACCGAGATCTCGACGATCCGGTCGTTCTCGTCGACATAGCAGCGCAGCAGCCTGAGGCACGGGCTGCGCCGCGGGACGAGCAGCGCCTCGGCGATCGCGGCGCTGGCGGCGACCGCCTTGATGTCCTGCGTGACCCGCGCGATGCGCAGGCGGCCCAGGCGTTCGACCTGGCGGAAGATCGTCTCGCCGCTGACGTCGATCCGGTCGGCCACGGCGGCGAGGTCGGGGTGGATATAGGCGTCGGTGACGGCGACCGGCCCCTTTTCCCCTTCGCGCAGGCGCAGGCCGCGAAAGCGCGCCCATTTCCCCGGCAGGCCGATGTCGAGCTGGTCGCTGATCGCCTTCGGCAGGGCATGGTCGCCGTCGCGGGCGAACTCGAACCGGCTGTCGCGCGCATATTGCAGAATCTCGCCGACGTTCGACAGCGGCTGGTGCAGCGCGCCCCCGCGCGCCGCCGCCGACTGGACGATCGTGCCCGATCCGCGCCGCCGCTGGATCAGCCCCTCGTTCTGAAGCGTGCGCAGCGCCTCGCGCACGGTGAAGCGGCTGACGCCGTAGCGCGTGCACAGCATGTTCTCGGTGGGAAAGCCTTCCGCGGGCAGCGTTCCGTCGAGGATTTGCCGGCGCAGGTCGTCGGCAAGCTCGATGTAGCGGGGGGTGCGGGGAAGGTTTCGTGCGGGGGTGGCGCGCGCGGCGGCCATGAAGCGATCTCTCCTCTATTGGCTCATATTGCATCGGTGACGATGTGATGGCCAGCAGTAGTTTGACCGAGCGCCTGGCGCATCATCTCGCCCGGCCGGTTCCCGGCGATATGGGCGCGCGGGCGCGGCTTCATCTGCTCGACTGGCTGGGCTGCGTGGCCGGCGCGCTGGAAGCGCCGGTCGCCGCCGCCGTGCGCGCGATGGAGGGTGGCGCGCTCGCCCGGGCGGCCTGGCTGGGCAACGTGCTCGAGATGGACGACGTTCACCGCATGTCGATCCTGCATCCCGGTCCCGTGATCTGGCCCGTCGCGCTCGGCGGTGACGGCGCGCCGGGCATGGACGCGCGACTGGCGGCGGCCGTGCGCGGCTACGAGGCGGTGATCGCGATCGGCGCGACCTTCGATGGCTATCACTACGCCCGCTGGCACAACACCGCGACCGCCGGGGTGTTCGGCGCGACGGCGACGGCCGCCAGCCTGGCCGGCGCGGGGGCGGAGACGACGGTTTCCGCGCTGGGTCTCGCCGGCTCGGTCGCCGGGGGACTGTGGCGGATGCGGCACGAGCCGGTGATGGCCAAGCACTGGCATGTCGCCCACGCTGTCGACACCGGCCTGGCGGCGGCCCGCGCCGCCCGCGCCGGCATCACCGGGCCGCGCTTCGTCCTGGAGGGCGAGCAGGGCCTCTATGCGGCGATGACGGGCACGCCCAGGCCGATGCGGCTCGAAGATGGCTGGCGCATGGACGAGGTGAGCTTCAAGCCGTGGGGCGCCTGCCGCCACGCCCACCCGGCGATCGACGCGGCGCTGGCGTTGCGGGAGAACGGCGCGGCGCTCGATGGGTCGATCCTGGTGGAGACCTATCGCGACGCCCTGACCTTCTGCGACCGCCCCGACCCGGCGAGCGTGGCCGAAGCCAAGTTCTCGCTGCACCACGCCGTCGCGGTGGTCGCCGAGCGCGGCGAGCCGGTCCTGGCCGACTTCGAGCCCGCGGCGATCGCCGCGCTGGCCCCGGCGCGAGCGCGGATCAAGGTGTGCGAGGCGACGGAATTCTCCGAACGCTTCCCCGCCCACTACGGCGCGCGGGTGACGGCGGGCGGACGCGCGGTGGAGCGCATCGACACGCTCGGCGATCCCGAGCGCCCGCTCGGCCGCGGCGGGGTGATCGCCAAGGCGCGCGCGCTGATGGACTGGGGCGGCGTGGGGCAGGACGCGGACGCCGCGATCGCCGCCTGCCTGTCCGGCGACGATCCGCGCGCTATCGTGGCCTTGCTGGAGACATGGCTATGACCGCGACCGACCGCCTGATCGGGTTCGTCCGCGCGGATCACGCCCTGCCCGCGCCGGTGCGCGAGGACGCACTGCGGCTGCTCGCGGATACCCTCGCCGTGGGAGCTGCCGGCGCGACCGCGCCGGGCGGGCGGGAGGCGTTGGCGGCGGCCACCGGCTGGGGCACGGGCGGGGAGGCGCGGCTGCTGGGCGGCAGCGAGCGCCTGCCCGCCGCCGGAGCGGCCTTCGTCAACGCCTTTCGCATTCATTGCCTGGAATGGGACGCGGTGCACGAGCCGGCCGTGGTCCACGCCCTGTCGGTGGTGACAGGCGCGCTCGGCGCGGCGATCGACCGGCTCGGGGGCTGCGACCCGGAGGAGGCGCTGGTCGCCCTGGCGGTGGGCGTCGACGTGGCGAGCGGCATGGGCCTTGCCGCGACCTCGCCGCTCAGCTTCTTTCGTCCGGCGACCGCCGGCTGCCTGGGCGCGGCCATGGCCGTGGCGCGGATTGAGCGGATCGAGCCGATCGAGGACGTCCTCGGCCTCGCCTACAGCTTCTGCGCCGGGACGATGCAGGCCCATGTTGAGGGATCGATCGCCCTGCCGCTCCAGATCGCCAATGCCGCGCGCTCGGCGGTTATGGCGGCCGATCTGGTGCGCGCGGGCTTCACCGCGCCGCACGACGTGCTGGAGGGGCCGTTCGGCTATTTCCGGCTGTTCGACCAGGGCGACCTCGCGCGCTATACCGACCGGATCGGCGAGGGCTGGCGGATCGCCGAGATCAGCACCAAGCCGTTCCCCTCCGGCCGCGCGAGCCATGCCACCCTGGGGGCGCTCGCCGCGTTCCACGGACGCGAGGTCGAGCGGATCAAGGCCCATGTGCCGCCGCTGATCGCGCGGCTGGTCGGCCGCCCGTTCCGCGCCGACATGACCCCGGCCTATGCCCGCCTCTGCCTGCCGCTGCTCGCCGCGTTGATGCTGCGCGAGGGGCGGATCGACCCGCGCCGCTTCGGACCGGAGACCTTCGCCGACCCGGCGGTCATGGCGCTTGCCGCGCGCGTTACGGTGGTGGTCGACGGCAATCCCGATCCCAACGCCCTGTCGCCCCAGCGGCTGGTGGTGGACGGCGAGGAGATTCTCATCCCGCACACCCTCGGCAGCCCGGAGGCGCCGCTCGACGCCGCCCAGGCCGAGGCCAAGCGCGACCTTGCCCGCGCCCTGGCGCCCGTCGCCACCGACGCGCGGATATTCGACAGTCCTCTTGCCTATTTCACGGAGCCCGCATGAGTTTCCCGACCTATTTCGAAGCCCTCGACGCGCCCGCGATGATGGCCGACTATCCGGTCGGCGACGCCTTCGTCCGCCGCTACACGGGCATGAGCCGTGACGAGTTGCGCGCGATCCAGGATCGCCAGTTCCTCAAGCTGATGGCGCGGGGCTGGCAGATTCCCTTCTACCGGCGGTTGTGGGGAGCGCAGGGGATCGAGCCGGGCGACATCCGCGGGCTCGACGACATCGTGAAGCTGCCGGTCTATGACAAGTCGGACCTGATGGCCTCGATCGCCGACCATCCGCCGTTCGGCGACTTCGCCGGGCTGACCGGCGATCCGGACCGCGCGCCGGTGATCTTCCACACCACCTCGGGCACGACCGGGCGGCCGCAGGCGCTGCTGTTCGGGCCGAAGGGGCGGGAGGTGTGCAATCTCCTCGTCGGCCGCATGTACCGCTGGCAGGGGCTGCGGCCCGAGGACATCGTGCAGTCGGTCTATGGTCATGGGATGATCAACGGGGGCCACTACATCCGCGAGGCGGTGACGCATTTCACCAACTCGATCTTCCTTTCCGCCGGCACCGGCATCGAGACGCGCTCGGCGCAGCAGGTGCAATTGATGGCCGATTTCGGCGTCACCGTGCTGGTCGGCTTCGTCGACTATATCCGCAAGCTGGGTGAGGTGGCGCGCGACGCCGGGCTGCTCGACCAGCTCGACATCCGGATGATCTGCGGCCATCTCGGCACCGAGGACCGCGCCTCGACCGAGGCGGCCTGGGGCGGGGCCAAGGCCTTCGACTGGTACGGCGTCGGCGATACCGGCACGATCGCGGGCGAGGGGCCGGAGCGCGACGGGCTCTACGTCTGGGAGGACGCCCAATACCTGGAGCTGCTCGACGTTGACAGCGGCGCGCCCGTCGCGGC
Organism: uncultured Novosphingobium sp.; assembly: GCA_938005655.1. GTDB lineage: Bacteria > Pseudomonadota > Alphaproteobacteria > Sphingomonadales > Sphingomonadaceae > Novosphingobium. The sequence goes on along the minus strand of CALLNA010000154.1, from coordinate 20,630 downwards.
GGGGGAGACCGGCGACATGGTCGTCACCTGCCTGTTCAAGGACGACATCGCCCCCTGCATCCGCTTCAACACCCACGACATCACCCACGAGCTGACCGGGACCAACGCCACCGGCATGGCTTTCAAGCGCATCGCCGGGTTCAAGGGGCGCAGCGACAACATGGTGAAGCTGCGCGGGATCAACGTCTTCCCCCATGCGATCGGCGCGATCATCGAGAACCGGGCGGACCTGACCGGCGAATACGTCTGCAAGCTGTCGCGCGACCCGGCCTCGCAGCGCGACGACATGCTGGTGATCCTGGAGAGCCGGGGCGGCACCGATCCCGGCCAGCTGGGCGAGCTGCTGCGGCGCGGGCTGGGGGTCGAGGTGACGATCGAACTGGTCGAGCCGGCGGGGACGGCGGCGTTGACCCAGATCGACGTGCGCCAGAAGCCGATCCGCCTGATCGACGAGCGCGGCCTTTGAGCGACCGCCTCAACGCCTTCGTCGCCCGCGATCCGGCCCCGCGCGGCGGGGAAGGGCCGCTCGCGGGCGTGACCCTGGGGGTGAAGGCGAACATCGCGGTGCGCGGCCTGCCCTGGACGGCGGGGATGGCGCTGCATCGCGGCCGGATCGCCGAGCGCGACGCGACGGTCGTCGCCCGGCTGCGTGCGACGGGCGCAACGGTGCTGGGCACGCTCAACATGAACGAGGCGGCGCTGGGCGCGACCACCGACAACCCCTGGTTCGGCCGCACGCTCAACCCGCATGGCGAGGGGCGGACGCCGGGCGGTTCCTCCGGCGGCAGCGGCGCGGCCGTGGCGGGCGGCCTGTGCGACCTCGCGCTCGGCACCGACACGCTCGGCTCGGTGCGGATTCCGGCGGCCTACAACGGCGTCTATGGCCTGAAGCCGACCAACGGCGCGCTGCCCGACGACGGGCTGGAGCCGATGCATCGCGGCTTCGACGCGATCGGCCCGCTGGCCGGCTCGCTCGACCTGCTGGAGCGGGCGTGGCGGGTGCTGAGCCCCGGCGCGGCGACCGCGGGCAGCCCGGCGCAGTTTCTGACGCTGGAGCGGCTGGGCGGCGTCGAATGCGAGCCGGCGGTGCTCGACGGCTATCGCCGTGCGCTGGCGCGGATCGGGCCGGCACAGGAGATCGCCCTGCCGCCGCTCGGCGAGACGCGGGCGGCCGGTTTCGTCGAGGCGGCGCGCGAGCTTTCGCGCCATCTCGGCGCGGATCGCCGTTCCGACCTGCTGTCGAAGGACCTGCTCTGGCTGCTCGACTATGCCGACGCGGCCGAGCCCAACCCGGCGCTGCTCGCCGAGGTGCGGGACAGGCTGCGCGCGGCGATCGGGACGGACGGCGTGCTGATCCTGCCGACCGCGCCGCAAGTGGCCTTCGCCCACGGCGGCCGCGCCCCGGCCAACCAGGCGGACTTCACCGCGATCGCCAATATCGCCGGCCTGCCCGCGCTGTCGCTGCCCGCCGGGCAGGACGCCGAGGGGATGCCGGTCGGCGTGCAGCTTGTCGGCCCGCCGGACGGGGAGGCGCTGCTGTTCGCCGTCGCGCGCCGCCTGGATAGCTAAGGGAGAAAGCCATGCGTATCGTCGTCCTGTTCAACCTGAAGCCCGGCGTCGACCGCGCCGCCTATGAAGCCTGGGCGCGCGGCACCGATATTCCCGGCGTGAACGCGCTGCGGTCGGTGGACCGGTTCACCGTCCACCGCGCCACCGGGCTGTTCGGATCGGACGCCAAGGCGCCCTACGACTACGTCGAGATCATCGACATCGCGGCGATGGACCCCTTCGTCGCCGAGATCGGCGATCCCGCCTTCCAGAAGGTCACGGCCGCCTTCGCCGATTTCGCCGACAATCCGCAATTCGTCCTGACCGAGGACCTGTGACCATGCGCTTCGCGGGAAAGACGGTGGTCGTCACCGGCTCCGGGCGGGAGAAGGGGCTGGGGCAGGCGATCCTGCGCCGCTTCGCCGAGGAGGGCGCCGCCTGCGTCGTCTCGGACCGCGCGATCACGCCCGAGGCGGAAGGCGTCGCGGAGGACCTGCGCGGGCGCGGCGCGAAGGTCGCGGCCATCGCCTGCGACGTGTCGGACCCGGCGCAATGCGCGGCGCTGGTCGAGGGCGCGATGGCCGCCTTCGGGCGGGTCGACGTCCTCGTCAACAATGCCGGGATCGGCTTCATGATGCGCCCGCTGCTGGAGGTCGATCCGGCCGACTGGAATACCGTGCTGGCGGTCAACCTGTCGGGCGCGTTCTATTGCACCCAGGCGGCGGCGCGGGCGATGATCGCGGGCGGGCGCGGCGGACGGATCATCAACGTGGCGAGCCAGGCGGCCAAGTCGGGCTTCCCGCACCTGCCCGCCTATGTTTCGTCCAAGCACGGCATGGTCGGCCTGACTCGCGCCGCCGCACTCGAGCTGGGCGCGCACGGCATCACCGTCAACGCGGTCTGCCCTAACCATGTCACGACCGGGCTCGGCGCGGAGCAGAACGCCTATTTCTCGAAGCTGCTGGGGTTCGACAGCGTGGAGGCCTATCTCGCCAACATGACGGCGAAGAACCCGATGGGCCGGCCGGGGCTGGGCAGCGACACGGCCGCGGCCTGCGCCTGGCTGGCCAGTGACGACGCCTTTTACGTGACCGGGGAGGCGCTCAACGTCTCCGGCGGGGAGGAGATGCATTGATGCTGCGTGAGGAACGGATGGACTGGCCCGACGGCGCGAAGCTGGCGCTGTCGGTGGTGGTGAACGTCGAGGAAGGCTCTGAGATGACGGTCGCACGCGGCGACCGGGGGATGGAGCCGGTCGACGAGCTGGGCGTCCATATCAAGTCGCCGATCCGCAACTACGCCAACGAGAGCAACTATCTCTACGGGCTCAAGGCGGGCGCGCCGCGCGTGGTCAAGCTGCTGCGCGAGCACGACATCATGGCGAGCTGGACGGTCGCCGCGATGAGCCTGGAGAACCATCCCGAGATCGCCGCCGCGATCCGCGACCTGGGGCACGAGGCGGTCAGCCACGGCTGGCGCTGGGTCCACCAGTTCAAGCTGGACGAGGCGGCCGAGCGGGCCTTCATCGACCGCGCGGTCCAGTCGATCGAGCGGACCACGGGCACCCGGCCCTACGGCTGGCTCAGCCGCTATTTCCATACCGACAACACCCGTCGCCTGCTGATCGAGGCGGGGTTCGAGTATCACATGGACGACTATTCGGGCGACGTGCCCTTCTGGGATCGCGAGACCGTGCCGGGGCGGCCGATCGCGATCGTGCCCCGCCTATACCCCCGCCAACTGGCTCGACTACGCGCGGCGCTGCTTCGACCAGCTCTACCGCGAGGGCGTGGAGGGCAATCCCAAGATGATGTCGCTCGGCCTGCACCTGCGGATCATCGGGCGGCCGGGACGGATCTGGGCCTTCGAGGAGTTCCTGAAGCACGTCCGCGCACACGACGGCGTGTGGATCGCGACGCGGCGGCAGATCGCGCAGCATCTGGCGAAGGTGGACCCGGCATGAGCCTGTCGCTCGATATCGCGGGCGGCGTCGCCACGCTCCGCATCGACCGCGCGGCGAAGCGCAACGCCTTCACCCAGGCGATGTGGGAGGCGCTGCCCGGCCTGGTCGAAAGCGCCATGGCCGATGCCGGCGTCCGCGTTCTGGTGCTGCGCGCGGCGGAGCCCGGAGCCTTTTCGGCGGGCGCCGACATCGTCGAGTTCGGCGCCGGCGCGCGCGACCCTGAATGGCGCGCGAAGAACCAGGCGGCGATCGCCCGCGCGCAACTGGTGCTGAGCCACGCGGCCAAGCCGACCGTCGCCTTCGTCGAGGGTGATTGCGTCGGCGGCGGCTGCGGCCTGGCCATGGCCTGCGACCTGCGTGTGGCGACCACCGCGGCGCGGTTCGGGATCACCCCGGCCAAGCTCGGCCTAGTCTATTCGCTGCACGACACCAAGCTGCTGGTCGACCTCGTCGGCCCATCCCAGGCCAAGCGCATCCTGTTCACCGCGCAACTGATCGACGCGGGCGAGGCCCATCGCATCGGCCTGGTCGATATCCTCGCGGACGGACCCGACGCGTTGGTGGCGACGATCGCCGAAGCCTCGCCGCATACCGCGCGTGAGGCGAAGGCGATGGTCCGCCGCATCCTCAACGGCCAGTCGAGCGACGATGCCGAGACCAGCGCGCTGTTCGCCGAGGCCTTCACCCTGCCCGACTTCGCCGAGGGCGTGGCGGCCTTCCTCGAGAAGCGCAAAGCGCGGTTCTGATGCCGGGCTTGACCCACGGCCGGATCATGGGCGGCGTGATCGCGACGCCCGACCTCGACGCGGCGCTCGCCGACTATCGCGACCGGCTCGGGCTGGCCGTGGTGGAGCAGGGGCCGCTGCCCGCCGATCTGGCTGCCGCCTGGGGAACGCCCGGCGTTGCCGGGCATGCCTGCGCGACCTTGCAGCCAACGAGTGGCACGCCCTGCTTCCTGCGGCTGGTCGAGCAGCCATTGCCGCCCGATTTCCTGCCGACCCGCACCTATGGCTGGGCGGCCTACGAGATCACGGTCGAGGAGGTGTTCGGCTGGCCCGCGCGGCTGGCGGGTAGCGGCTTCGACATCGTCGGCCCGCCCAAGGAAATCCCCGGCCTGCCGTACTTCGTCGCGATGCAGATGCTCGGGCGCGGGCGGGAGATGATCTACCTGAACGAGGTGCGGCAGGACACGCCCAGCTCCGACCTGCCGCGCGCGGCATCGCCGGTCGATCATGTCTTCATCACGATCCTCGCCACGCCCGACCGGATCGCGACGATGCAGTGGTACGCGCGCCATCTCGGGCTCGACGAGGGGGACAGCTACACGATCCCCTATACGATGATCAGCCGCGCCTTCGGCCTGCCGCTCGACCGGCTGTCGACGATCAGCATGGCGCAGAAGGGCCGGATGCCGATCATCGAGGTCGACGACTATCCGCCCGCCGCCACGGTGCGGGGCCGGGATGCGGGGATGCTGCCGCCGGGCAACGCGCTGGTGACGCTGGCGGTGGAGAGCCTGGCCGCCACCGGCCTCGACTTCATCGTCCCGCCCGCGCGGCGGGGCGGGCCGCTCTATGGCGACCGATGGGCGGCCACCGCCATCGGCAGCGCGGGCGAACTGCTGGAGCTGATCGAGATCGGCTGACCGCGCGCCCTCACGGGATGAGCAGCGAGGAGCCGTGCGTCGCGCGCGCCGCCAGGTCGCGGTGCGCGCGGGCGGCGTCCTCCAGCGGATAGCGCTGGCCGATGGTGACGCAGACCTTGCTGCTGCGGATCATGTCCCACAGCGCCGCCGTGCCCTCGTTGCGCTCCTCCGGCGCGGCATAGTAATCGTAGAGCATCGGCCGCGTGGTGTAGAGCGATCCCTTGAGCGCCAGCACGCCCGTCGCGACCCCCGTCACCGGGCCGCTGGCATTGCCGTAGCCGACGATCAGCCCGCGCTTGCCCGTCGCGTCGAGCGAGGCTTCCCAGGTCGCCGCGCCGATCCCGTCGAAGGTCACGCGCACGCCCGCGCCGCCGGTCAGGGCGCGGACGCGGTCGGCGATGCCCTCCCGGTCGTAGCGGATGACGTGATCCGCTCCGGCCTCGCGCGCGAGTGCCGCCTTGGCCTCGCTGCCCACGGTGCCGATCACGGTCGCGCCCACCGCCTTCAGCCATTGCGTCAGGATCATGCCGACCCCGCCGGCCGCGGCATGGACCAGCACCGGCCAGCCCGCTTCCACCCGGGCGCAGCGGCGGACGAGAAATTCGGCCGTGCAGCCCTTCAGCAGCACGGCCGCCGCCAGCTCCGCGTCGATGTCCGCCGGCAGGACGAACAGCGCGGCGGCGGCCATGTTGCGCGCGGTGGCGTAGGCCCCGCGGTCCGGGCCGAAATAGGCGACGCGGTCGCCCGGCCGGACCCCGGTCACGCCCGCGCCGACCGCCTCGACCACGCCTGCACCTTCCACGCCTAGCGCGCCGGGCAGGTCGATCGGATAGATCCCGCTGCGATGATAGATGTCGATGAAGTTCAGCCCGACCGCGGTGTTGCGCACCCGCGCCTCGCCCGGCCCAGGCGGGGGCAGCTCGACGTCGTGCCAGTGGATGCGCTCCGGCCCTCCGGTCTGCGCGACCTGTGCGATTCGTGCCGACATTCTTCCTCCTGCTGGATACTCTGGCGTGCCGGTTGAGGCACAGGCGACGGAAATCCGCCCGATTACGACAAATCCCGCTGAAACTGGTCTTTTCGTGTTTACAAGTTGTCCGGACAAAAGCATGATCACGCGCGACCTGCAAGGTCGTTCCATGACCAGGAAAAGGATTGCGGCCGATGAATTCAGCGCGTCTCCTCACTCTCGCCGGGCTGGCCCTGGCGACGGCGCTCCCGCTCGCCTCCGGCGCTGCGGCGCGCCAGCTCGATCCGGCCAAGCCGGAGGACGCGCTGGAAATCTCCAAGCGCGCGCAGTGCGGCGAGGCGGACGGCAAGCCCGCCGTCTATCACTGGGCCGGCAACGTCTATTCGCGGGTCGACGGCGAGCCGGACCGGCTGCTGTTCAAGGCGGAGGGGATGAACATCCGCCAGTGCACCGCGATCACCGATCCCAAGCAGGGCCAGGGCTGGCGGCTCGTCAGCCGCGAGATCCTGCTCTACCTCGATCCCAAGACCGGCGAGGTCGTGCGCAACTGGAAGAATCCGTGGACCGGAGAGACGGTGACGGTGCTCCAGGTCGCCAACGATCCGGTGAACCAGCGGCCCAGCTTCGTCACCAATGCGGATGGCACGCCGTTCTCGCTCCCCTCGCTGCGGCGCGCGGGCCGACACTTCGTCATGCCGTTGGAGGCGCCGCTGTTCTACAACAACCCGCTCGCGGGCGGCTATCAGGACTATGTCGGCGGCAAGTACCACGCGATGGAGATCTTCGACTTCGCGTTCGACGCGGACGAGATGCTCGATACGCGCAACCCCACGGCCTATCCGCTGGTGAGCTGGGTGCGCATCTCGGACTGGCTGCCGTGGATGAAGATGAGCGGGCGGCAGGGTCAGCTCGTGTTCAACGCCGTGGGCAACAAGCTCAAGAGCTTCGACGAGCTGCCCGCGGTGATGAAGACCGAGATCGCGACCAACTATCCCGCCTGGACCGCGCCGCCGCCGCTCGACGACAAGCGGCCGAACGAGACCTCGTGGACCGTGTTCAAGAAGTGGGCGGACCAGCAGAAGCCGGCGAGCGGCGCGCACCCCTAAGGGCGAGTCCGGAGCGCGATTCGCTGCGGCGGCTCATGGGGCGGCGATCGGCCGCCCGGGAGCCTCCGGGCGAAGCGGAGACGAGGGAAGGGGGTATTGCTGGCGGCGAGCAGGCGACGCTTTCTTTCGGCCTTCCTTGGTTTCAAGTTTTGAACATAAAAACAGTTAGTTATTGGAAATATAGCTCGTGACTGTCCGTTATTTCCATGTGGCGCGTGCGCCACATGGGAGCGGGAAATGCGAGGAAGCGACGGGGCTCCGTCGAAAACAGTTGTCCGGACAAATCTCTATGCTATATTTGTCCGGACAATAAGACATAAAGCGCGGGATGTCGCGGCGTCACGGGGGCGCTGTCAGGAACGCCGATACGGAGGGAAATGATGAAGCGATCATTGTATGCCGCGTTGCTGGTCGCAACCGGGCTGACGCCGTGCATGGTCTCGGCGCAGGAGGCGCAGCCCGCGCCGTCCCGCGCGGACGATCTGCCGCCGGCGATCCAGGATATCGTCGTCACCGCGCGCAAGGTGAAGGAATCGCTTTCGGACGCGCCGGTCGCGGTCTCGGCGGTGACGGCCCAGAAGATCGAGGCGCTGGGCCTCACCTCGATCGACGACTTCGCCAAGCAGGCCACCGGCGTCAGCTTCAGCCAGGCCTTCGGCCGCACCTCCGACCGGCCGGTGATCCGCGGCCAGTCCAACGTGCTCGCCAACGTGCAGTTCGGCGTGGAGACGGGCGCCGCCTACTTCGTCGACGGCATCTATTACCAGGGCGACATCCAGAGCTTCGACCCCACTTCGATCGAGCGGGTCGAGATCATCAAGGGCCCGCAATCGGCGCTCTACGGCCGCAACACCTATGCCGGCGCGATCAACTACATCACCAAGGACGCCAGCACGAAGTTCACCGGCAACCTGCGCCTTACCGCCGCGCAATACGGCGAGTACCAGGTGGCGGGATCGGTCTCCGGCCCGATAATCCCCGACGTGCTCGGCTTCCGGCTCGGCGGGCGGCACTATCAGTACGGGGGGCAGTACCGTAACCAGCTCAACGGCCAGAAGATCGGCCAGGAGCGCACCGACAGCATCTACCTGACGCTCGACTGGGGCGGCGGCGGCGACCTCAAGGTGCGCCAGCGCTTCTCCTATCAGCACGACCGCGACGGTTCGATCCCGTTCTTCCTGCAAGGGGCGGCGGCGAACAACTGCATGCCCGGCTACCGCTCGGCCGCCTATCGCGCGCGCAGCTTCGCGCTGCCCTATGTGGCGAACACCCTGGGCACCTCGACCAACACCAATCAGTACTTCTGCGGCACGATCCAGCCGCAGCCGAACATGATCCAGATGAACGACACGCCGATGCAGATCACGATCCCGGCCGGCTCGTTCATCCCGCCGAGCTTCAACACGGCGGCGATCTCCGGCGTGTTCGACGGAACCGCCTTCGACGGCAACGACAACCGGCAATACTACGTTTCGCAGGTGGTCGATTGGAACATCGGCGGATCGGGCTGGGTCCTGTCCAGCCTCACCGGCTATCGCAAGAACTACAACCGCTTCGGGTCGGACGGCGACCATTCGGACGCCTTCTTCTATTTCAGCCCGAACCCGGCCCTGGCGGCGGGCGTGCAGCCGCCCAATCCGCTGGTCTCCGAGCCGGCCTTTGCCGGCACGACGCGCAAGGACACCTGGGACATCAGCCAGGAACTGCGCCTGGCGACGCCGCAGGACCGGCCGTTCTCGGCGCTGGTCGGCCTCTATTACTTCAAGCAGAAGCAGGTCGTCCGCGACCTCACCTTCGCCAATCCGTTCGAGGGCGAGGCCCTCGGCACGCTCGGCTCGGGCATCAACTGGGTGGAGGACCGCGCAGTCTTCGGCTCGGTGACGTGGAAGCCGTTGCAGGGCCTGTCGATCTCCGGCGAAGTCCGCTATGCGGAGGAGCGCAAGCGCCAGATCGACTATTCAACCGCGCCCCTGTTTTGCGCGGGCTATGCCGGGGAGACCACGGCGTTCGGGCCTTTCACCAGCACGAACTGCCAGAACGAGCTGCTCGAGAAGGGTACCGATCCGCGCGTCACGATCAACTACCAGTTCCCCAGCGGCCTGCTGCTCTACGGCATCTATGCGCGCGGGCGTAAGCCTGGTGGGTTCAATGGTGCGGTCGGCGTCACCGCGACCAACCAGACCGGGCACGATTCCGTCCGCTACCTGCCCGAAAAGGTCGAGGCGTTCGAGATCGGCGCTAAGTTCTCGGCGCTCGATCACCGCCTGCGCGGCTCGATCTCGCTCTACCACAACAAGCTGACCAACATTCAGCTCACCAGCTCCCTGCCGGACCTGTCTTCGGCGGGCAGCATCCTGTCGTTCGTCTCGAACCAGGGGAACGGCGTCACCCAGGGCGTCGAGGTGGAGTTCACCGCGGCGCCGACGCGGAACCTGACGCTGACCATGGGCGCGTCCTATGTCGACGCGCACTTCACCTCGGGCTGCGACGCCGACCTGTTCACGTTGAACTCGGGCGGCCTCAAGCCCAATTTCGACACGAACAACCCGCCGGCCGCGGCCCTGCCGTTTTGTAGCATCGCGGGCAAGAAGCTGCCGCTGGGATCGCCGTGGATCGTCAACGGATCGGTGAGCTACGAGTTGCCCGTCGGTGAGGATGCGGCGGTGATGTTCAACACCAATTTCAGCTACGAAGCCTCGAAATACGTCCAGGTCGACAATCTGGCGAAGACCGGGGACGCGTTCCTGCTCAACGCGCGGATCGGTGTTCGGATCAAGAACTTCACCCTCACCGCGTTCGGCCGCAACCTGACCAACGAGGATTCGATCCCGATGGCGACGCGCTGGTTCGACTACCGCTACGGCTACGGCACGACCGGCTTGCCGGCCGCCAGCACCGTCACCTTCAACGGCAGCCCGGCGACGATCGACAACGGCGCGCCGCGCGCCTTCTTCGCCGCGCTGCGCAAGGGTCGGACCTTCGGGGTGGAGCTGGGCGCCAGCTTCTGACCGATATCGTGCGCGAACCGTCTCTCCCCGGTTCGCGCACGATTCCCCGTGGGAGCGTCCGTTCAGCCCGGTGCTGGTCCGAAGGTCAGCACGATCCGCTGGTCCGGGTCCCGCGGCGCGGCCCAGGCGGTGGCGACCTCCGCGACCGGCATTTCTACGGTCTCGACCGGGATGCGCCCGGCCGCGGCAAGATCGAGGACCGTAGCGATCGCCTTGCCCATCGCTTCGCCCGGCGGGAAGTTGCCGGTGCCGCTACCGATCAGTTCAAGGCGCGATCCGCGCAGTGCGTTCGACGGCAGCACGATGTCCGGCCCGGCCATCTGGCCGACCGTGACGAAGCGGATCGCCCTGTCGCCGCTGTCGCTGTGGAGGTCCGGCCGGGCAAGCTGGCCGATGAGCAGCTCGGCCGGGCGTCCCCACAGGTAGTCGACGATCACGCCGAGGCCGCGGGCGGCTTCGGCGGCGAAGGCGGCGGCGATCTCCACCTCCGGGGCGGAGAGGTCGATCGTCGCGTCGGCCCCCAGGCTGTCGAGCACGGCTCGCCGCCTGCCGCAGGCGATTACCCGGCCCGCGCCGAGCATCCGCGCCATGGTCACGGCCATGCGGCCCGAGGTTCCCGTCGCGCCGAGGACTAGCACGCTCTCCCCGGCCTTCATCCGTGCCCGCTCGACCAGCGGCAGCCAGCCGGCCAGCGCCGGATTGACCACGGCGGCGGCCTGCGCGTCGCTCAGCCCGGCGGGGACGGGCACGGTTAGGCTTGCCGGTGCGCGTTCCGCCATCGCGCCGAAGGGGCGGCGCTGCACCATGAAATAGACCCGCGTCCCGTCGTCCAGCCGCCCGACCCCATCGAGGCCCGGCACGATCGGCAAGGCCTTGGGGCTGGAATAGTGCCTGCCCGATGCGATCAGCCGTTCGAGCTGCTTGACCCCGGCGGCGCGGACATGGACCAGCCGTTCCCCGGCCTGGAGATCGGGCTCGGGGAACGTGCCGCAGACCGGCGTGCTGCCCAGCGCTTCGAGGACCGCCGCCTTCACGACGCCTTGGCCGGCATCGGCGTGAACTCCTGGTCGTCGCCCACCGGCAGGGCCATGCGCTGCTGCCGCCAGTCCTCGGCAGCCTGCTCCAGCCGCTCCTTCGACGAGGAGACGAAATTCCATAGCAGATAGCGCTCGCCCAGCAGCTCGCCGCCGAGAGCCATCACCTGGCTCGGCTGGAGCGCGCGTACCGCGCCGCCGGACCTGCCATCCAGCACCGCCATTCGACCGGCGGCGAGGCGCGTGCCGTCCACCTCGATCTCGCCCGTGGCGCAATAGACCGCGCGCTCCGGATAGGCCTGGGTGACATCGCGGCGCGCGCCGGCATCCATCTGCCAATGCTCGTAGAAGGTCGGGGAGTGGACCTGGGTCGCCGCCCTAAGGCCCTCGACCTCGCCCGCGATCAGCCGGCCCCGGACGCCCGCCTCGTCCCACTCGGGCAGGTCCGCGCCCTCCAGGTGATGAAAGCTGGGGGCAGTCTCCTCGTCCTCCGTGGGCAGGGCGACCCAGGCCTGGATGCCGTGCATCTCGGCCCCGTAGGCGCGGGCATATTCCAGCCGCTCGCTGTGGGTGATCCCGCTTCCCGCCACCATCCAGTTGACCTCGCCGGGGCGGATCTCCTGATGATAGCCCAGGCTGTCGCGGTGGGTGATCCGGCCCGAATAGAGATAGGTGACGGTCGAAAGCCCGATATGCGGATGCGGCCGCACGTCCAGCTCGCGCGGGATGCCCGGCGCGAGCTCGAGCGGGCCGAGATGGTCGAAGAAGATGAACGGCCCCACCATCCGGCGCGCGTGGAAGGGCAGGACCCGGCCCACCACGAACCCGCCGCCCAGATCATGGCTGCGCTTGTCGATGATCCGTTCGATACCCATCGCCTGCTTTCCTCCGTTTGCGTCCTGTCGCGCTTGTCGCCACCATCGCACCGCCCCGGCCTGTCGCCAACCGTTCTTGATGGAGGTGGAGCGGGCGCAAGAAAGCCGCCGGACTGCCCGCAACAGGGCGGTCCGGCGGCTTTCGGCAAGTGGCTTGGCTTATCTGTCGTCGATGGGGATCACAGGCCCTTCGCCATATTGAGGTGCGCGGTGACGGTCGGCACCATTTCGGTGGCGAAGGACTTCAGGCTCGGGACGTCACCCGATGTCGAGTAGGCCTTGAGGGCGTCGAGGGCCGCCTGGTGCCCCTCGACCTGCGCCTTGGCGTAGGCCGCGTCGAAGTCGGCGCCCGACTTGGTCTTGAGCGTGTCGAGCGTTTGCTGCTGCGTCGGGTTCAGCGTCGCGCTGGGCGTGATCGCCGGCGCGGCCGAGGCGGCGGCGGATTTCAGCTTGGCGGTGGATTCGGTGTGCGCCTTGATCATGTTCGTGGCGAAGGTCTTGACCTTGGCGGATGCGGCCTGGCCGGCGGCCAGCTTGGACGTCTCGATCTCGAACGTGTCGCTCGCCGCGGCCGCATTGGCGAATGCTTGGCCAGAGCTGAGATCGGCGGGAGCCGCGCCGATGTCGGTGGCGGCGTCTGAGGTCGGCTGGGGCGCGGGGCTTTCCTTCTTGCCGCAGCCGGCCACGGCCAGGGCGGCGATCGATACGGCGATTAGCGCTGCATGTTTCATAAAGGCTCCTGCGGATGGGACGGTGGCTCGCCTTCCTGAACCCCCTCGCGGCTCGTCCGTTCCATCGGGGTCTTGTGGCCGGACCTTTTTTGGCGTTTCGTGCGTTAGCGACCGTTCGCCGCGACGGTCGGAGGCGAGTCGGATGGAAGGAAACAACCAATGGGTATCTTCGGCAACATTCTGAACAAGGTTTTCCACCACGACGCGGCGGCGCAGCCGGCCCCGCAGGCGACGGCCGCACCCGCCGCCTCCGCCGAGCCCGCGCCTGCGGCCGCGCCGCCCGCGCAGGTCGATGTCGGCGCGGTCCTGGAATCGATGGCGGCGATGAAGCCGGACGGGGGCGGCAACTACCGCACCTCGATCGTCGACCTGCTGAAGCTGCTCGACCTGGATTCGAGCCTCACCGCGCGCAAGGAGCTTGCCGAGGAACTGGGCGTCCACGCCGGGGCGGACGGGACCGCCGAGCAGAACATCGCCCTGCACCGGGCCGTCATGGACAAGCTCGCCGCGAACGGCGGCGTGGTGCCCGACAGCCTGCGTAGCTAGCCGGACCGGGATCGAGGGGCGGCCCGGAGCTGCGGCACTCCCCGCAACTCCGGGTACCCCCTTAGTTACCGCGCCGATGGCGGCGAAGCTCGTCGCCGAACTGCCAGCCGGCGGAGCTGGCTGCCGGAGCCGCTCCTGACATGCTCGCGCGCGGCTCGGGCCGCGAGGCGTAGTCGGCGGCGAGCAGGGCGGCCAGCGCCACCAGCAGGACGCCGCCGGTCGCGAAGGCCAGGCGGACCGACAGGGCCTCGCGCCGCAGCCCCATGAACACGGCCAGGATCACCGCCGTCTTCAGCACCGCGATGCCGAGGTTGATGACCTGCCGCCACTCGCCGATCGGCAGGAAGGAGGCGAGCACCGTCGCCGCCAGGAGCAGCATCAGCGCGAGCCAGGCGGCAAGGAGCTTACCCGTCCCCATCAGCGGCTCAGGTAGAGGATCGGGAACAGGAACACCCAGACCGCGTCGACGAGGTGCCAATAGAGCCCGACATTACCGAGGGTGGTCTCGCCCGGTGGATCGTCGCCGCGCAGCCGCCAGGCCATGGTCCCGAGCAGGCCGAGCCCGACGATGACGTGCAGCGCATGGAGGCCCGTCGCGATGAAATAGGCGTCGGCGAACAGGCGGGCGTCCCGCGGCAGCGGCGCGCCGAAGCCGGGCATCAGCCCCTCGGCATATTCGCTGCGGTATTCGAGTGCCTTCACCGCCAGGAACGCCGCGCCGAGCAGGATGGCTAGCAGGAGGCAGAGCGCTGTCCTACGGACCTCGTCGCGCGCCTGCGCCGCGGCGGCGAGGGCGACCAGCAGGCTGGAGGTCAGCAGCAGGGCGGTGTTGGCCGCACCGGTCGGTAGCGACAGCCGCGCGCTGGTCTGCGCGAAGCCCGCCGGGTCGAAGCTGCGGAGGGCGAGAAGGCCCAGGATCACGGCGCCGAACAGCATCGTCTCGCTGGCCAGGAACAGGGCCATGCCCAGCCGGTCGGCCTCGCGCTGGCGCTCCAGGGTGGCGAAGGGCTCGTGGCGGTGCAGGTTCACGGCTCCCCGTCCTCGGGATAATCGTAGGCGTCGTAGGTAACGATCGGAGGCTGCTCGAAATTGTGGGTCGGCGGCGGCGAGGGCACGGTCCATTCGAGGCCGGCGGCGTGCCATGGGTTGGGTGGAGCCGGCTCGCCGTGGCGCAGCGAGTAGAGCAGGTAGATCAGCGGCAGGCCGTAGCCGAGCGCCAGAAGCGAGGCGCCTGACGAGGAGAGCACCTGAAGCGTCTGAAATTCGGGCGGATATTCGTGGTAGCGCCGCGGCATCCCGGCATAGCCGAGCAGGAACTGCGGGAAGAAGGTCAGGTTGAAGCCGATGAAGATGAAGCCGGCCGAGATGCTGCCCCAGCCCTCGTTGTACATCCGCCCGAACATCTTCGGCCACCAGTAATGCACCGCGCCGAGGAAGGCCGTCACCGCGCCGCCGACCATGATGTAGTGGAAATGGGCGACGACGAAGTAGGTGTCGTGAACGTGCACGTCGATCGCCAGCATGGCCAGCATCAGCCCGGTCAGCCCGCCCATCACGAACAGGCCGATGAAGCCCATCGCGAAGAGGAAGGCCGCGTTGAGGGCGATGGAGCCTTTGTAGAGCGTCGCCGTCCAGTTGTAGACCTTGATCGCCGAGGGGATCGCCA
The DNA here is from genome assembly GCA_938005655.1 of uncultured Novosphingobium sp. GTDB lineage: Bacteria > Pseudomonadota > Alphaproteobacteria > Sphingomonadales > Sphingomonadaceae > Novosphingobium. Next base: position 5,538 of record CALLNA010000154.1, on the reverse strand, counting down.
CGACCAGCGAGAGGAAGGAGAAGGCCGCGCTGGCGTACATCCCCTGGCCGGCGACGAACATGTGGTGGCCCCAGACCAGGAAGCCGACCAGGGCGATCCCCAGGGCCGAATAGGCGACGAACCAGTAGCCGAACAGCTTGCGGTGCGCGGCGGCCGTGACCAGCTCCGAGACGACGCCCATGGCCGGCAGGACCATGATGTAGACGGCAGGGTGGCTGTAGAACCAGAACAGGTGCTGGAACAGTAGCGGATCGCCGCCCAGCGCCGGATCGAAGATGCCGAGGCCGAGCACCCGCTCGGCCATGACCAGCAGCAGGGTGACGGTCAGCACCGGCGTCGCCAGCACCAGGATCAGGGCCGTGGCGTAATGGGTCCAGACGAACAGCGGCAGCCGCCCCCAGGTCATGCCCGGCGCGCGCAGCTTGTGGATCGTGACGATGAAGTTGATCCCGGTCAGGATCGAGGACCAGCCGGCGATGAACACCGCGGTCAGGGCCAGGACGACGTTGCCGTTGGCGTAGGTCGACGACAGCGGCGTGTAGAAGGTCCACCCCGTGTCGACCCCGCCGAAGGCCAGCATGGCGAGCGTGAACAGCCCGCCGAACACGAAGATGTACCACGAGGCGAGGTTGAGCCGCGGAAAGGCGAGGTCCCTTGCGCCGATCATCAGCGGGATCAGGAAGTTGCCGAAGACGTTGGGGATCGACGGGATCAGGAAGAACCAGACCATCACCACGCCGTGGACGGTGAAGGCGCGGTTGTAGCCTTCCGCGCTGAGCAGGTCGCCCTTGGGGGTGAGCAGCTCCAGCCGGATCAGCGCGGCGGCGAAGGCGGCGATCGCGAAGAACAGGGTGATCGTGACGAGGTAGAGGACGGCGATCCGCTTGTGGTCGGTGGTCAGCAGCCAGGAGCGCAGCGAACTGCCCGCGGCGAGGTAGCTGCGCCCTTCGGCCGGCGTCTGGATCGGCACGTCCTGCTCGCGCGGGGAATCGTGGAGGCCGGCCTCGCTCATGGGCGGGCCCCTTTCGGCAGCGAGCGCAGGTAGGCGACGAGCGCCATCGCCGCGGCCTCGTCGACGACGCCCCGGTAGGTCGGCATGATCGCCGGATAGCCGGCGGTGATCTGGGCGTTGGGATCGAGGATCGCGTCGCGCAGGTATTGCTCGTCCGCGCGGCGGGTCGTGCCGTCCGCCAGCGTGACCGTCGCGCCGAACAGGCCGTCCAGCGGCGGGGCGCGGACGGCCGCGCTCGCGCCGTGGCAGGAGCCGCAGCCGAGCCGGGCATAGAGCGCCGCGCCCTGGGCGGCGAGGCTCCCGCCGCCGCCTGCGTCCGCCAGCCAGCGCGCGTAGTCGCCCGGCGCCATCGCGATCAGGCCGCCGCCCATCGCGGCATGGTCGGTGCCGCAGAACTCGGCGCAGAACAGATGGTAGGTGCCGGGGCGGTCGGCGGTGAACCACAGCTCGGTATAGCGGCCGGGCAGGACGTCCTGCTTGATCCGCAGCGCGGGTACGTAGAGGCTGTGGATCACGTCCTGGCTGGTCATGGTCAGGCGTACCGGCTGGCCGACGGGGACGTGGAGCCGGTTGATCTCGGCCTGGCCCGTGGGGTGCTGGAACTTCCACATCCATTGCTTGGCGACGACCGTGATCGGCATGGCGCCGGGCGGCGGCTCGCGCAGGGCGAAGTACATCCGCGCCGCCACCACGAAGAAGCCCAGGATCAGCAGGAAGGGGATGACCGACCAGGACACTTCCAGCCAGACGTTGCGGTCCTCGGCGCGGGTGCGGTTGACGCGCTTGCCGCGGCGATAGCGCACGGCGAAGGCGAAGATCAGCACGATCACCGGCCCGGCGAGCAGGGCGACCAGCACGCTGAACCCGCCGATCAGCGTGTCGAGATGCCGGGCATGGGCCGAGGCCGCCGGAGCGAATGGGAAAAGGCCGATCATCGCGCGCTTGGCCGCTCGCCGCGCCGGGCGGCGAGGACGTAGACCAGCAGGCCCGCCGCGGTGAGCAGCCCGGCGCCGCGCAGGAGCCAGTCGATCGCCAGGCTGTAGCGGCCGGTCGCGGGATCGTAGTGATAGCACAGCAGGACCAGCCGCCGCCCCCAGCCGCCGGTCCGGCCGGCGCGCGCCTCGGCCAGTGCGGCGCGGAGGTCGGCGGGCTCGGGGGCCAGGCCGTAGAGCCAGCGGCTGAACCGGCCGTCGGGCGTCAGCACGGCGATCGCGGCGGCATGGGCGTACTGGCCGATGCGCGGATCGTAGGCGAAGCGATAGCCGAGCGCATCGGTGACGGCGCGGATCGCTTGCCCGTCGCTCACGGTGCCGTGGAACCGGCCGGCGGTCTCGGGATGGCGCTCGGCCAGGCGGGCGAGGGCGCGGCGGGCATCGGCGGGGCTTTCGCGCGGGTCGATGCCGAAGGCGATGACCCGCGCGTCGCGGTCGCCTTGCAGGTTCGCGGCGCGCATCGCGGCGGCCAGGCCGTCCAGGGTCACGCCGCACAGGTTGGGGCAATCGTGGAGCACCGGGACCAGCAGGATCGGTTCGCCCGATGCCGGGGCCTTGAGCGGACCTTTTGCGCCGGTCTCGCTGGTGACGGCGACATCCAGGGGAATGCGCGTGCCGGGATGCTCGTCGATCCCGGCCCGGGCGAAGGGATCGAACGGCGCCGCCGCGGCGGCGCCGAGCAGGATCAGGAGGCCGAGCAGCGCCCGCCTCATGGCCGGGCATCCCAGCCGGCATCGGCGGTGCGGCGCATCGCCTGCTCGATGCTCATGCCGCCGCGCTTGCCCGCGAGGCGGGCCCTGGCGAGCGTCTCGATCGTCGCGCGGTCGCCCACCTCGTCGGTCTGGAGGGCCGGGGCGGCCGTGGGCGCCGGCCGTCGCGGCGTGGCTTCGCGGAAGCGGCCCTCGATCGCCAGGAACAGCGCGACGAGGCCGAGCGACAGCGCAAGGACGATCAGCGCCGCGCCGAGCACCCAACGCGCGACGAACGGGGGGATATCGGAGCGCTCGGTGCTCATGCCGGGCTCCGCGCCGCCACGCGGCGGTCGAGGATCAGGGCCTGTGCCGAGAGGAAGACCAGGCCCAGACCACAGGCTGCGAGCAGGTAGAGGAGCAGCGGCCACACGCGCATCGGCCCGGCCGCGGGCAGGACCAGCCAGGCCGCTTCGACGATCCGCGCCAGGATCGCCGCCCCGGCGATCGCGCGCAAGGCGGCTGCCGAGCGCCGCAGCCGGGGGACCAGCAGGGCCAGCAGCACGCCGGTCTCGACCGCCGCGCAGAACCCGTAGGCCGCGCCCCAGAGGCCGCCCAGGCGCTCGCGATACCAGCCGACCAGCGGGGCAAGATCGCCCGACCAGATGACGATGTAGTGGGTGAAGGCGAGGTAGAGCCAGGTCAGCGTCAGGGTGATCATGATCGCCCCCAGCGCCTCGGTATGCCGGGGCTGGCGCGACAGCAGCAGGGCCGCCGCGGCCATGAAGGCGAGGTTGAACTGGCCGCTCATCGCGTAGAGCGGAAAGCCGGACGAATGGAAGCCCGGCGCGAGCGACAGCAGCCAGTCCGTCAACACGAAGGTCTGCATCGGCAGCAGGAACAGCAGCCCCGCCGCCGCGACCGCCCCGGCCGGCGCGCGCCGGGCGACGAGTGCCCAGAGGATCGCCCCCGCGCCGAGGAACAGGATCAGGGTCCGCAGCACGAAGGGGAGCGGGGCGAGCCAGGCGCCCTGGAAGCCCGGCATCGGTTCGCCGGCCCAAGGATAGAGCGCGCCGAGCCCGAGGAGGACGGGCAGCAGGGCGGCGCAGGCGAGGGGCAGGGTCAGGGCTCCGGCTTCGAGGAAGGGGGGAAGGGCCCGGTCCCAGCGTCCGCCGGTCAGGCGCATCGTCAGGGCGAGGCCGAGCGAGCCCAGCGGCAGTCCGCTCCACAGTACGGCCGCGGCCAGCCAGGCGCGTAGGGCCTCGGCCGGCGCAGCGAGCACGGCGAGGAGCGCCGCCGCGGCCAGGGCCAGGCCCGCCAGCAGGACATGCCGCGCGCTCATGCGCCGGGCTCGCTGCCGGCGCGGCGCAGGGCCTCGACATAGGCGGCGATCGCCCAGCGGTCGGGGGCGGGGACGCGATCGGCGAAGCCGTACATCGTTCCGGTGCCCTCGGAGACGACGCGGAACAGGCGGTCCGCGTCCAGATCGCGCTGCCCGGCCGCGCGGAAGTCGGCCGGACGGGGAAAGCCGCGGGCGGTGACGGTGCCGTCGCCCGAGCCATCGAGCCCGTGGCACGGCGCGCAGTAGATCGCATAGCGTTCCTGCCCGCGCCGGAGCAGGGCCGGGGTCAGCGGCGGGCGCTCGGCCACGGCGCGAAGCTGCGGCGCGTCGCGCGGGACCGTGCCGGCGGGCGCCGCCTGCATGACCTTGCCGTCGGCGAACAGCGGGCCGTCGCCATAGGGGTCGTAGCGGTCCTGGCGGACCATGTTGTCGCACCCGGCCAGGGCCAGCAGGGCGAGGCCCGGGAGGAGGCACGGGCGGCTCATCGCGGCACCTCGTCCACGCTGTCGGGGCCAAGGCGGGCGAACAGCGCCCGGGCCGTCTCGACGGCTTGCGCGTCGGCGGTCGGCACGAACAGGAAGAAGCCGTCGCGGGTCGCGCGCTCGAAGCGGTCGACCCAGAACAGCGGGTGGTGATAGCGGGGCAGGCGGTTGAGCGCGAAGAACCCGGCGACGATGAACAGGGCCGCGCCCAGGACCAGCAGCTCGAAGCCGATCAGGGCGAAGGCCTGGAGCGGTAGTAGCGGCCGTCCGCCCACGTCGAGCCGGTAGTCGAGGTTGGTCCCGATCTGGAGCGCATAGGCGCCGGCCAGGCCCACGACCGCGCCGATCGCCGCCAGCCAGGGGATACGTGTTTCGTGCAAGCCCAGCACCTCGTTCAGCGCATCGACCGGGAAGGGCGTATAGGCGTCGAGCCCGGTGACGCCGGCCTCGCGTGCGAGGTGGGCGGCTTCGACCAGCCGTTCCGGGCTGGCGAACTCGCCCAGCAGGCCGAGGGGCGAGGACTCAGCCATGGTCCTGCGCCTTCTCGTGCACCGCCTCGCGCGTCTCGCTGGCCGAGATCACGGGCAGGAAGCGCACGAACAGCAGGAAGGGCACGAGGAACACCCCGCCCATGCCGGCGAACAGCGCCCAGTCCCACAAGGTCGGGTGATAGTGGCCGGTCGAGGAGGGCAGCCAGTCGCGCTGGAGCGAGGTCACGACGAGCATGAACCGCTCCAGCCACATGCCCGTCGCCACCGCCAGGCTGACCAGGAACAGCACCAGCGGTTTGCGCCGCGCCGGGCGCCACCACAGCGCCTGGAGTGGCACGAAGTTGAGCAGCAGCGCGCCCCAATAGCTCCAGGCATAGGCCCCGGTCAGCCGGTCGTGCAGCGAGGCGAGTTCCCCGCCGCCCGCGTAGAGCGCGTCGAAGACCTCGGCGAAATAGCCGTAGGCGGTCATCAACCCGGTCGCCAGCAAGGCCTTGCCCAGCAGGTCGAGGTGGCGTGGGGTGACGAGGTCT